>DJFO01000431.1:13130-13936 GCA_002432555.1 Marinagarivorans sp. UBA5870 | reverse complement strand
AAAGAGGCTGCGCATTCTAGCGAACTTTTTCCACCTCGCCTAGCGCTAGATTCATTTTTTTTGCCCCAGAGAAGAACCAATACCTTGATCCAGAAGCTATTTTTTGTCCGCCCGAACCATCGGGCGCAAACTGGGCCAGGCCGCGCGCAGGTAAACCACCATAGACCAGAGGGTGAGCAAAGCCGCCGCATAGAGGGCGACCAGGCCGACCAGCTTCATCAATTGAAACCGCGCCGGGTCAAACAGCAGCAGCACGACTATCGCGATGATCTGGAGCGTGGTCTTGATTTTGCCGATCATGGACACCGCCACAGTCGCACGTTTCCCCAACTCGGCCATCCATTCCCGCAGCGCGGATATCACAATCTCGCGGCAGATGATGACCGCCGCGGGAAGGGTAAACCAAATGGATCTGTGCAGTTCTATCAGTAGCGCCAAGGCGACGGCGACCATCAGCTTGTCNNATGTGACCGTCGAGCCAGTCGGTAATGCCAGCGAGACCGAAAAGTGCCGCCGAGAGCGGAAAACGCCAGTCGTAAGGCAAATAGAATACGATCACCAAAAGCGGGATCAGGATAATGCGGCATAAGGTCAGCTGATTAGCCAGGTTAAACATTAGCCGGAACGTCTCCAAATTCGGTTGCAGTGAGGCAAGTTACTCACTATGGAGGATGCTGTAAACCTCTTGAGCCAATTTTTTGCTGATGCCTGGCACTTTGGCGATCTCGTCGACACTTGCCCGCATGACCTCTTGCAGGCCGCCAAAATGCTGCAGCAGCTGGCGGCGGCGGGTCGGACCAACCCCC
>DJFO01000431.1:11804-13115 GCA_002432555.1 Marinagarivorans sp. UBA5870 | reverse complement strand
CGAAACGGTGCGCTTCGTCGCGAATCTGTTGAATGAGGTGGAGGGCGGGATCATCTCCCTGTAAGACCAGCTCAGTGCCATTCTCCAGGATGAGCGTTTCAAAACCGGGTTTGCGGGTGGTGCCTTTAGCTACTCCCAACAGTGTAATGGATTGAATTCCCAACTCCCCCATCACCTCGCGGGCTTTGTTCAACTGACCCTTACCGCCATCGACCACCAGCAGCGAAGGCAGCGGTTTGCTCTCCTTTTGCAAGCGACTGTAACGCCGGGTCAAAGCCTGCTCCATGGCNNCCTGCCGATGTCGTCTGGAACTGGTCCGGCGTCCGCCCGCTCCACGATGACGGGGCGGCAAAGGCGCAGGCCGTCACCCGCGACTATGTCCTCGATATTAAAACGGCGGTAATCGGATTTAACTGGGCCCTGCTGATCAAAGACTACGCAGGAGGCAACAGGCCGCTCGCCGCTGCTGTGACTGATGTCGAAACACTCCATTCGCTCCGGCATTTCCTCGAGTTGCAAAACATTTTGCAGGGCTTCGAACTTGCGCAGCAGCGTTGCCTGGTTGCCCAGGCGAGTGCGCAAATTTTGTTTGGCAGCCTCCAGTGCCATGGCGAGCCAGCGCGCGCGGTGGGTGCGCACACTGGTACTGAGCTCGATGGTTTTACCATGAATCTGCCGCACCGCCTCCACCAGTGCTTCCCCCTCTTCGATCGGGTGGCTGAGCACCACTTCACCCGGCAGATCCATAACGCGCTCTGCCAAATAAAACTGCGGGAGAAACTCGGCCAACAGGGCGCTTTCACCCTCCCCGAGCAAATCCTTGGGAAAATAACTTTTGCTGCCCAGCACTCGTCCTTGGCGAATAAATAGAACGTGGACNNACTGCTGCCGCTTTCCGCCGCGTGCTGGGCCTGCACCTGGCGCAATGCCGTGATTTGATCGCGATAGGCGGCGGCTTTTTCAAAATCGAGGGCGAGGGCCGCCCGCTCCATATCCGCCACCAGCTCCTGGTGGAGAGTCTCGTTTTTGCCTTCCAAAAACATCATGGTGTGACGCACGTCGTCGTCGTAGGCGGAGCGCTCGATCAGGCCGACGCAGGGGCCGGTGCAGCGGCCAATTTGATACTGCAAGCAGGGACGGCTGCGATTGCGGAATACGCTGTCCTCACATTGGCGCACCAGAAAAGTTTTCTGTAAAAACTGCAGACTGTCGCGCACGGCCCCGGCACTCGGAAAAGGTCCGAAGTAGCGCCCTTTCATTTTTTTCGGGCCGCGGTGGAGGGCAAGTCGCGGATAATCTTCGCCCTGGGAG
>DJFO01000431.1:11615-11792 GCA_002432555.1 Marinagarivorans sp. UBA5870 | reverse complement strand
TTTAATCAGATTTTGCTCAAGCAGCAGCGCCTCCGCTTCGCTCGCCGCCACGGTCACTTCGATCGCGCGGATGCGCTGTACCAGGGCCTGGGTCTTGGCATTTAGGCCGGCTTTGTGGAAATAGCTGCTGACGCGGTTGCGCAGATTTTTAGCTTTTCCCACGTACAGAATTTGCCC
>DJFO01000431.1:11303-11523 GCA_002432555.1 Marinagarivorans sp. UBA5870 | reverse complement strand
CCTCCCTGGCGCCCGTCGCTTCGCTGGGATGTAACGAGCGCTACGCTCTACTCTATAGCGTCAATATCGAGAATTTTGTGTTTCACCGCTAACAGGGTCAGCTCCACATCGCTATTGATGTTGAGTTTCTCAAATATGCGATAGCGGTAGCTGTTGACTGTTTTTGGGCTGACACAAAAGGTATCCGCGACGGTTTGCACCTTGGCGCCGTTGGCGATCA
>DJFO01000431.1:8920-11290 GCA_002432555.1 Marinagarivorans sp. UBA5870 | reverse complement strand
TTGCTGCTCATGTAACGATTGCCGGCCACCACTGTTTTGATGGCGTCGATCATCTCGTCGAAGTTGGCCCCTTTGGTCACGTAGCCGCACGCACCGGCTTTCATCAGGCGCTCCGGAAATATATCGTCCGCGAGCGACGTAACCGCGATAATTTTGATATTGCTGTTGTGCACCAGGATTTTCTTAGTAGCCTCCAAGCCTCCGATCCCGGGCATTTTGACGTCCATCAGCACCACATCGGGTTTATGCTCCCGCACCAACCGTATGGCCTCCTCCCCGGTTTTGGCCTCACCGACAACGGCGAACCCAGGTACATCCGCCAGCATTCGCACAATTCCCATGCGCACCAAATCGTGATCATCCGCCACTATTATTTTTGTCACCGTGATTTAACCTCTGCAATGATGGGGGCGGACTTGCGATCAATCTGGTCGATCTGCAGTCAGCCTGGCGGACTCACAACGGAGTCTGACGACTGGCATTAACGCTCGAATCGTCCTGCTTCAGGCAAAGCTCCACCCCGGTCCCTGAAAGTCAGTGACAATCTACCATTCTCATGCGGTTAAAGGTACTGGCTTAGCACGCCGGTTTTAACAGCCGTGTCAGAGTGGCGGATGGATGTAGCGAAAGGTGAGATTAATTCGGCCTCCTACCTTGCGCCGCGTCTTGGGAATACCGTGTCGCCAATTGCGCTGAGTGGGTCCGGACATCAGCAAAAGATCGCCGTCCATCAACTCAATCGCGACGGATTCTCCGCCCTCCTGCCGCGTCGGCTGGAAGATAAACCGCCGCGCCGTGCCCAGCGACAAAGACGCAATCACCGGTTCGGGTCCGAGCTCGGTTTCCTTATCGGCGTGCAGGCCCATACTATCGGCCCCGTCTCTGTACCAGTTGGCGAGTACGCTGTTGAATTCACTTACGCAATGCCGCTCCAACGCCTGGCGGAGCGCCGACAGCTCCGCGGTCCAAGGTGCAGGCACAAAAGTTGTGCCGGAGTAGGAATAAACCGCGGCTGGATCGCCGTGCCAGGCTTTCAGACGCGGGATTGGATGCAATTTGCCCGCGATTTTCAAAGTCGGCTGCTGCCAATCCAGCGTTTTTAATAAGCGCTCGTACAGAGGGTCTGTGCGATCTGCGGCAAGCCACTGGCGCCACACGCGCACCTCGGCGTTCGGCAGAGGCAGGGTTTGCCAACCCGGCGCGGAGGGAATGCTCAACTCGCGCAATGAGTGCCCCGTCCGGACGCAAACCCCAGCAACTGCGGCTCCAGTTCCAGGGTCACGCCAAATTGCGCACGCACGCTCTGTTGAATGTCGGTCGCTAATTCGAGCACCGCACCCGCGCTCTTGCGCCCTGGGTTGGTCAGCACCAATGCCTGTTGGCTGTGCACGCCGGCTCCGTTGCGTTCGGCACCTTTCCAGCCGGCCTGGTCGATCAGCCAGGCCGCAGCCAGTTTACGTAAGTCGGGCCGATCGGTTGGGTAACTGGGCAGCGTCGGATAGGCTCGCTGCAGCGCTTCGTATTGCGTGAGTGGCACCAGGGGATTTTTGAAAAAGCTCCCGCAGTTGGGAGTCTCCACGGGATCGGGCAGCTTGCTGCGGCGAATGCGGCAGACGGTGTCAAAAATCCGTGCCGGCGTGGGTTCGCCCTGTAAAGCATCGCGCAACGCCGGGTAGGAAACCTCCACCTGCGAGTGCCGCGGCAGTCGCAGAATCAGGTGGGTAATGACCAATTGATCGCGGTAGCGCTGTTTGAAAACGCTGTCTCGGTAGGCGAATGCACACTCGCTCGCGGATAAAACCACCCGCGCGCCGTCGGCCCGGTGCAGCGCTTCCACCTGCACCACGTAGCGGCTGATCTCTATGCCGTAGGCGCCGATATTTTGCACTGGAGCTGCGCCGACGGTGCCGGGAATCAGGGCGAGATTTTCGAGTCCGTAATAGCCTCGTTGCAAGCACCACACTACGAGTTGATGCCAATCCTCCCCGGCGGCGACCCGCAGCGTGACGGCCGCCTCCGTCTCGTCCGACACGATCTTCCCCGGCAGGCAAATCTGGAGAGTCAGCCCCGCCAGCCGCTCCGCCAATACAACATTACTGCCGCCGCCCAATACTTGTAGGGGAAGGTCGCGCGCGCGCGCGAAGGCCAAGGCCTCCAGCAGTTCATCAGCACTTGCCGCCGCACAAAAATATTCCGCTCGCGCGGGCACCGCCAGGGTGTTGAGCGGCTGCAGATCGCGGTCGCGCACCACTCGCATAGTCAAACGGCACCCTGCCCAGTCCTGGGACCTCGGGCGAGGATTTGGTCCAGCAGCCCCCGACAGGCATCTTCGATCAAATCCAGCACCAACTCAAAACCGTCATTGCCGCC
>DJFO01000431.1:0-8842 GCA_002432555.1 Marinagarivorans sp. UBA5870 | reverse complement strand
CCACGCTGGGCGCTCAGATCATAACCGCGCTTCTGCGCCGCGCGGCGGCTGCGGGTATCGGGCGGTTCACCTATATGCCAGCCCGAAGTGCCGGCGGAGTCGACACGGATGCAGTGTTCCAATCCCCGCTTGCGCACCAGATGTTCCAGCACGCCCTGAGCCGTCGGCGAACGACAGATATTCCCCAGGCACACCA
Organism: Marinagarivorans sp. UBA5870; assembly: GCA_002432555.1. The sequence continues at coordinate 8,646 of DJFO01000431.1, read as the reverse complement.
TCAATACGTTGGTTTGGTTCATGCAAGTTTCTCCATCAAACGCCGCACACGCTCGAGGTCGGTCGGGGTGTCCACTCCGCCGGGCACTGGGGCGCAGGCAGAGGCGACTTGGATCTGGCGGCCGTGCGCGAGCACACGCAATTGCTCAAGCTTTTCCCAGGTTTCCAGGGCGGCGACCGGCCAGCGAACAAATTCGTGCAGGAGCGCGACCCGGTAGGCGTAAATACCAATATGACGCCGAGCCAATTCCGCTGGCGGCAAGCCGGGGTTATCACCGGCGTAGGTGTCGCGCCCCCAGGGAATGGGCGCACGCGAAAAATAGAGTGCGCGACCTTGCAAGTCGGTGACCACCTTGACGATATTCGGGTTGAAACAGTCGGCAACATCCATCAGCGGTTCGGCGAGCGTTGCAACGCCCGCAGTGGGACAATTCGCGAGCAGCTGCGCGACTTGGTCGATGACCTGCGGTGGCACCAGCGGCTCGTCGCCCTGCACGTTGACCACTATGGCTGAGTCATCCAGCTGCAATTGACGCGCCGCCTCCTGCAGGCGATCGGTGCCCGACTCGTGATGCGCACTCGTGAAGCAGACGGGTCCGCCAAAAGCCGCAACCGCCTCGGCCACTCGGTGGTCGTCGGTCGCCACCACCACCTGGTCCGCACTGCTGCGCTCGGCCGCTTCGTAAACCCACTGAATCATGGGCTTGCCACCGATCCGCAGCAGGGGTTTTGCCGGCAGACGGGTGGAGCCGTAGCGCGCGGGAATGATGACGTGGAATGGCAACATAAAATTGTTCGATAACAACTATGGGTTTAAAGCGCAGCCGGGTCGCCGAGGGCAGCGATGATCTCGCGCACCAGCGCCGCAGGCAGCTGGGCATCAACGGCCAGTGACCACCAGTCCTGCCCGGCGAAGGCTTGCACCTTAACCGCGTCTTTTTCCGTCAGCAAGACCCGATTGGTTTCGAGCCCGGCGAAATCCCGCGGCTGAAACGGATGGTGGTCGGGAAATGCGCGGCTCGCCCCCGCAAAACCCAAGGTCCGCAAAGTGGCAAAAAAACGTTGGGGATTGCCAATGCCCGCCACCGCCGTGGCCCCGTCGAGGTTCAAGTCATTCAGGGCGACTTCGCTGCCAGAGCGCAGGTGCCGCCAACTGCGCGGCTGCAGCTGCATCTCAAAAGTGCGACCCTGTGGTAACCAGGGAGCGGAAAACAGCGGACCGTTGATCAACACCGCGTTCACGCGGAGCAGGCGCGCGGGCGGTTCGCGCAGGGGCCCGACGGGCAAACACCAGCCGTTGCCGAGCCGCCGCTCACCGTCGATCACCGCGATTTCCCAGGTGCGGGCCAGCCGGTAATGCTGCAGGCCGTCGTCGCTCAGCACCAGGTCGCCGAGATTCTGCTCTTTTACCTGGCGGACGGCGGCTGCCCGGTCGGCACCGACCACCACAGGGCAGAGGGTTGCCCGCGCAATTAGCACGGGCTCATCACCGAATTCCGCCGCTTCCGCATTTGGCGGCAGAACCCGGCAGGTCTCGCCGGGGACGCCGTATCCGCGGCTGATCACCACGGGCCGCCGGCCGGCAGCGCGCAGCGCTCGGCAGAGCTCGATGATGACGGGAGTTTTACCGGTGCCGCCCACCACTATGTTGCCGACCACCAGCACGGGGACCGGCGACGGCATGGCAGCCGCGCTCTGGTTCCGCCGGCGCCAAGCGGCCAACAGGCGGAAAAGCGCGGCGAGGGGAGCGAACAGCAGCAGCCAGTCCGGGCGGGAATACCACTGCCGCTCGATACTGCTTTTCAGCCTGCGCATCGGAGCCGATTTATTGTTCGCCGGATGGATTTTTGGTGGTCATGCTCAGTTTGGCGTAGCCGAGGCGGCCGGCGGCATCGAGTACCTGAACCACCTTTTCATAAGGCACCTTGGCATCGGCGGTCACGATAAACGGCAAGTCGCGGTTACCCTGGCCTTTTGCCTCTATAGCGGCGAGCAGGGTATTCATCTGGCTGTTTACCAAAACTTCGCCGTTGACGGAATAACTGCCGTCGGTGCCTACGACCACCTCAACTTTGTCCTGTGGCTGGGGCGCGCCCTGCCCTTCCGCTTCCGGCAGATCGAGCCGCAAATGAGTCTCCCGGGTAAAGCTGGTCGTGGCCATGAAAAAGATCAAGAGAAAAAAAATCACGTCGATCAGCGGAATGACGTTGAGCTCTTCGATATGTCGGTTCTGGCGGCGGAACTGCATAGAGAAACTTCATCAAGTGGCTATAAATCAATTGGCTCGAATCAATTGGCTTGAATCAACTGGATTTGAGATCAACTCGGCGTTCACCGTGCAGAGCGTCGACCAATTTAACGGACTCCTGCTCCATAACAACCACCAGCGAATCCAGTCGCCGCAGGAAAAAACGGTGGCTCAGCATGGCCGGAATGGCGACGCACAAACCCGAAGCGGTGGTGATCAGCGCTGTGGAAATACCGCCGGCGAGCGCACTCGGGTTGCCTGAACCCTGCGTCACTATATCGTTGAACACTTCGATCATACCGATGACGGTGCCGAGCAGACCCAGCAGGGGCGATACGGTAGAAATAGTTCCAAGCGTCGGGACGAAGCGTTCCATTTCGTGGATCACCTGGTTGGCGGTTTCCTGGATGCTGTCCTTCATCACCTCCCGCCCGTGGCGGGAATTGCTGAGGCCGGCGGCCAGGATTCGGCCGAGGGGCGAAGAGCGGCGCAGCTCCTTAAGTTTGTCGCCGTCCATTTGGTTGGTCTGGATCCAGTTCCAGACCTGGCCGAGCAGGTGGCGCGGTGCGATTTTGCCAGGGCTCAAAGCCCAAAAACGTTCGATGGTGATGGCAATGGTAATTATGGAACAGAGGATGATGGGGGCCATCAACCAACCGCCGGCAACAATGATGTCAAACACAGGTGTCCCCGTTCTCGTTATTTTTGCCGCCGTATGATACATGATTTTATCCAGCGCAAGGCAATGCCGCGGGCTTAGACCGTCGCGGTCAAAACCAGACTCGAGCTTGATCCCGGCGGGTGCGCTTCACCTCCAGGCCGGCGTCACGCCACGTGAACACCACCGCGCCGTCCAGAGCGGTGTTGTAGAGCGTGGCGCCCACCGCTCGCCAACGTTGTTCCACCTGGGGATGCGGATGGCCGTAGCGGTTTTTATAACCCGCGCTGAAAATCACATGATGGGCCTCCGTCCGCTGCACAAACGCGGGGCTCGAGGATGTTTTGCTGCCGTGGTGAGGCGCGAGCACCCAATCGACGGGTCCACCGAGTTGCGCCAGCAACCGGGCCTCCACCGCCCGGTCGATATCGCCCGGCAGCAGCAGGCGCACCTGGGCGCCCGCCACGGAAAAACTCACCAGCAGTACACACGACTGATTGTTGCCGCCGGTCTGCTCGCCCGCAGCGGGCCAAAGAACCCGGAATTCCACCTCCTCCTCTCGCCAGCTTTGTCCTGCCAGACAGGGCGCCGCGCTTTTTAGTCCGGGCACAGGTTCGCCGGCAAGCACCCGCTCGAGCGGCACCGCCTGCGACACGCCGAGCGCGCCCCCGGCGTGGTCCGTGTCGGCGTGGCTAATCACCATATTCAAAGGGCGCAGACCCAGTTGGCGCAGGTAGGGCGCAACTATGCGGCTGCCCGCATCAAACTCGTCGCTAAACCGGGGGCCGGCATCGTACAACCAGGCTGCAGCGGGGGTCTGCAGCAAGACCGCGGTCCCCTGCCCCACGTCCAGCACCGTCACACGCAACCGATAATCCGGTTCGTCGCGCAGGCACAGCGCCGCGCACAACCAGACGGCGCCAAAGCCGCGCAAGTACAACCCAGCCGGGGCCAGCAGTAATAGCACTCCGATTCCCGCGATAGCCAACAGCCAGACACTCTGCGGCTGGGCGGGCCACCAAAGGGGGAGCGGCAGGGCCTGCAGAAATTGCAGGAACCACCAAAGCCCGCCAAAAATCCAATCGCTGACCTGCAGCATCAGCTGGGCAAAAGGGGGGGCGACGGTATGAAGCAAGGCGGCGAGCAACAACAACGGGGTGATGACCAGGGATACCACCGGCACCGCGATCAGGTTTGCCACTGGACTCGTCAAGCTCACGCCCTGACCGAGCACGAGCAGAGGCAACAGCAATCCCACCGTCAGTACCAGCTGGGCATGGACGAAAGCCCGCAGCGGAGGCTGTTTACCGCGACTGCCGAGGGAATAGAACAAGACTGCGACCGCGAGAAACGACAGCCAGAAACCCGCGTTTTCCCAAGCAAACGGTTCACTGAGCCCCACCACCAGCGCCCCGAAACCCAGCAGGGTGAAAGGCGTAAGCCGCAGGCCGCAGAGCCGGCCGCACATCAAAGCGAGACAGGCGACTAAGGCGCGCAGGGTGGGCACGGAAAATCCGGCGAGAGCTGTGTAATAGACCGCGCCCGCTGCCGCGCAGAGCGGCGGCAGAAAATGCATGACCAAGCTATTGGAGCCCCGGTGCGAAAGGCCGAGCAAGCGCGCGGCAGCCGCACCGCACCCAAAACACCAAAGCGCAACCAGGCTGATGTGCAGCCCAGAAATAACCAGCAGATGAACCGTGCCGGTGGCCTGCAGTGTGGCCCAATCCTCCTGCGTAATGCCGCTCTGTTCGCCGACAAGAAGCGCCGTCCAGAAGCGGCGATAGGGAGATGGGTAAAGTTCCTGCAGGAGGGATCGGTCCAGTCCCGCTCGCCGCGCCGCCCAATTGTCACTTTCGCCTGTCAAACTCGCCTGGCGAACAATGTATCCCGTCGCCACCACCTCTTGCGCCAGCAACCATGCGTGGTAATCAAAACCGCCGGGGTTGACGAGTCCGCGCGGCCGACGCAGTTTTACCTCAGCCCGGTAAACCTGTCCGGCGGCCAGGGTTTGGCGGTTTTTGTACCATGAAAGGCGCAAGCGGCCGCGGCGCAGGTCGGGGCACGGGGCGGTGGGACATTGCAGATCGAGGACCTGCGCCAGAAAAACGGTGGAATTCTCGCTCTGGCGAGGAATGGACACGATTTGAAAATGCAGCTCGAAGATCTGCTGCTCGAACCGCGGCTCAAGTTGGCGGTCACACCAGCGTTGGAGATTCCAGCTGCCTAAGGCGGTGCCGAGAAGAAAGGCGGCGGCCAGAAGGCTCCAAGGGCGTCGGAGGAGGATCAGCACCAAGGCCGCGCTGGACAGCAGCCAGGCGGGCGGAAATATGGCGTAAATCGGCACGTGGATCACGCCGGCTGCGAAGAGCCATCCATATCTCATTTTGCCTCCCTGCGATAATTTCGGTCCCCGTAAGGGAGCTCAAGTTTACTGCCAGAGGGGCTGTATCGATATTATTTTTTACTCAATCAGCCGGCCGTTATAGAACAAGGTTTGTAGGAGAATCCGGCCGGACTTCTGGTCATAGGATGGAGGAGGCGGCATAATGGCCGCCCTCGCGAAACCCCAATTGATACCTGTATGCATGCCACGTAAGCTTCTTAAACGCTGGACACCGGACGCAAAAAAAATCCGCGAAACACCTGGATTGGGGTTCCTCGGCAAACTTCTGCACGACCCGAATTTGTTTCACCTCACGCGCCACTCGGTGTCCGTCGCTTTTCTGGTGGGATTATTTGTCTGCTTTTTGCCTACACCAGGACAAATCGGCATAGCCGCGGGGGCCGCATTGATTGTCCGGTGCAATTTGCCCATCGCCGTGGCGCTGGTGTGGCTGAGCAATCCGATCACGATTCCCTTTATCGCTATCGGTGCCTATCAAGTGGGTGCTCGGCTGCTGGGGCGACCACCGACCCATTTCGATTTTGAACCGACCTGGGAATGGTTGACGACGGGCTTTTTGACCGTGTGGGAACCCCTGGTACTGGGGTGCATCACGTTCGGCGTTTTTTTCGGTCTCCTCGGCTACTTGATGATTCAATGGTTCTGGCGCTGGCACGTGGTCGACCGCTGGAAACAGCGGCGAAAACGCCGCGAGCAGCAGAAATCCTCCTCAGGGTAAAGTGAGCACCACCTTCACCGCCCCCGTTACCGCCCCTTTATCCACGTAGGCAATTGCCGTAGGATCCGCCGCGACTTTGGCAACGGCCTCGGCGGAATTCGCCAATTCCGGCGGCGGGGTGCCCTTGCCGGTAAATACCAACTTGGACCAATAGGCCTTGAGTTGGGTGGATGATTTACCGAGGACCTTCTCGTCAAACTGGTTGCGCACGGCGTCGTCCGCCGCCAAATAATAAGGTGAGGCTTTGCTGCCGTCCGCGAAGGCGGATTTTTTGGTCATGAAAAGCGGTTCCAGGTCCTGTTGGGACAGACTGTTGGCGTTAGACGGGTGCACGATCACCGCAACCTCGGCCCCGGCGGCGGCAATCCAAAAACTGAAAATGGCCAGTAAGATTTTCATCGGGGTTCCCTCAAAATACCAAGTCGATGGCAAACCGCAGCAATTGATTTTTATTGCCTGCAATATCCTCGGTCTGAGTCCACGCCATTTTGAAGGCCGCGGAATGGTGGAAATCGTACCGCAGACCTACATCGAGCAGTTCGGTTTCCGCCGCGGTGCCACTCACCGCCAGCTCGAACACCTCTCCAACAGTGATCGGTGGATTGGCGCCTGGCACTGGCACCGCCGCCACATTGGCGGGCAAGCGCGCAAGCAGCTCCTCCGGCGGATCCGAGGACAACTCCGAATAGGTGAGCAGCGGAATCCACTTGCCGAAACGGTAACCGGCGGCGACGTAAAAGGCATCGGTTTCCGCCAGCAGACCATCATTCAGGGCATATTGAATATATTCCGCGTCGAGCAAGACATTGTTGTAATCGACGCCGAGCGCGAGGCCCCAAAAATCGCCTCGGTCTCCTTCGAGCACTAAATCGTCTGCCAGATCGCTGACATCGGCACCGACCGCCATACCCATGCCGCGGATCAATTGCGCGAGCCCTTCGATTTGCGGAATCGCAATGGTGGCTTTAGAGTTGACATACCCTGCGCGCAGGGTCAGCCACCCGCGATTGAGGGTCCAACTGAAACCCGCGAGATCTTCGAGAACCGCGTCGAGCTCCGCGGTTTCCCCCTCGAATTGACCGAAAATTAATTGCAGCGAGGAATCCCACCCGGCAAACTGATTGGTGTAAACCAGAGATGCTCCGTCATAACCGGGAAATTCGAAGCCGTATACCGTCTGAGGGACTTTCAGCCAGTTGTAGGCATAGCGCACGTCGATAAAATCCGAATACCGATAGAACGGAATGCGGATCCGGCCGCCGCTCAACTGCAATTTATCGCTGAATTCGTAAGTGAGGTAAGCCCATTCCATCACCGGCTCGTAATCGTTGGCGCCGCGACTCATGAACTGCATAGTCGCACTCAATTTTTCATCCAGGGCGGTGTCCACCTGCAAAGCGATTAGCGAATCGTTGCGAAAATCCAGGTGCTCGTCATAACCGTAAAGCTCCTCATCCGACTGCAGAGTACTGCCGGCGACGAAGGACGCAAAACCGCGAAATTGAATGTCGGCCGCCTGCGCGATACCCGACAAACTAAAAATTCCGACGGCGAAACCCCACTTTTTTATCTGCATAAGCCCCCCTGACGACTGTTGTGAAGTTGGCAAGTCACACGCGAAAAATGCGGGTGACTTCGCCCATGTCCCGCGCCAGACCAACCAGACGGTGACTGACGGAGCTGAGCAGTGCGGAGCGCTCGGCCGTTTTTTCCGAGCGGTTGTGAATTTCGTTGATGGTCTCAACAATTTGCTGCACGACGCGAGATTGTGCGTGCGTCGCCTGGGCGATTTTTTCGTTCATTTGATTGATGTTGCCGATCGACTGATTAATCGCCTGGAGGCTGGCCCCCGCGTTATTGGCTTGGGCCACGCTCTCCTGGGCCTGACGCGCGCTCTCTTCCATTACGCTCACCGCCGACTTGGCGACTTGCTGCAACTTGCCGATGGTTTCTTGAATTTCCAAGGTGGATTCCTGAGTTCGCGACGCCAATGTTCGTACCTCATCCGCGACTACCGCAAAGCCCCTGCCTTGTTCGCCCGCGCGCGCCGCTTCAATCGCCGCGTTCAGGGCCAGCAGGTTNNGTTTGTTCCGCAATGCTTTTAATTACATCCAACACAGACCCAACGCGACTGCTGTCCTGCTCCAATTGGCGGATCACCAATTGAATCTCCATTACATTGCGGGCGAGGCTCTGAATGCTTCTAACGGTTTGGGATACTATGTTCTGACCATCGCTCGCCGTGTTGTGCGCATCGGACGCCGCCTGCGCCGCCAGAGTCGCGCTGTTGGCGACGTCGGCAACACTACCGCTGATCTCGTCAATCGCCAGCTTCGCCCGATTGGCGGTGTTGCGCTGTAGATCGATGGAGTTGTTGGCGCTGTCGGCGACCTCGTTCAAACTGTTGGCGAGTTCGGCAAGCGGAGCGGAGGTTTGCACGATGCGCGCTATAACGCTCTGCAGCTTGGTTATAAAAGAATTGAACCAGTAGACCAACTGGCCAATCTCGTCGCGACTGTCCGAGGTAATCCGCACCGTGAGATCCCCGTTTTCTTCGGCGATATCCTTCAACGAGCCCACGACCTGTGACAGATTGCGCTTGATGCCCAGCACCACCGG
>DJFO01000319.1:255-13004 GCA_002432555.1 Marinagarivorans sp. UBA5870 | reverse complement strand
GCCCCTCCCTCTTCGTTCTCTGTCAACACCGCCGGTCTCCCCAACCCGGTCGCCGCAGCGCCGCCCGCGGGCACGACGGGTGGCGTCTTAGCTCCACTCAGTAACTCTGCCCCTGGAGCGAACGGACGCGCAGCCGTGGTGCCGGCCACCGGAATGCCGGCCACCGGGGTGACGGTCGCGGGCGCGTTGCCACAGGGTACAGCAACCCAAAAAGAGCCACCGTCTGCAGCACTCGTTGGCAAATCCGTCCCCAGCCAAGCCGCGGCAGCAATGAAATCCCTCGCCACCCCTCCACCCCCGCTGCCCACAGGTCCGCCCGCTACAGCTCCATCTGCGGTAGACGCGCGGGCCGCCGCAGCGCCATCCTCGTTGGGAACCCGGATCACCGCTCAGGGCGCCGACGAAAACGCCGGCGGCGCGGTCACCAATCCCAGGCCAAAGACCGTCGCCAGTCAGCCGCTGCTCGCCAATGCACTGGCACGCGCGCTACCCATTGCGGGGGGGCTTAGGCCGTTGCTGCAGGCGACCGCCGAATTGAATCGGCAACTCGTACTCCTGCCCCCCGCCCTGCGACCGCCACTCTTGCAACAGCTGCAGACCCTGCTGAATAAGGTGCCGGGCCTCGCCCTGGATTTGGCTCGGCTCGATCCCGCCCAACCGGGACCGCTGGTGCGCGCCATGACGCAAAGCGGAATTTTTTATGAGCAACGGCTGATACAACTGGCGGGAACGCAGACCAGTGTCCCGCCGAGTTCCTTGCCGGAGCAGGATCTCAAGGGTGCCTTGGTTTACTTGCAACAGTGGCTGGGCTCTGCACCGACCGCGCCGGCAGCCGCGCGCGGCGGCATTCCCGACACCCTCGGCCAATTGTTTCTCGGCCTCGCTCAACTGTTTAACCCCCGGCAGCGCGCACAATCCGAGCGCCCTGCGCTACCGCAACTCCGCGCCGCTGTGCAACAGGCGGTGGAACGCGGGCTCGCCCAAATCCAAGTGCAGCAATACCGCACACTCAATGCTCAACTACTCGACCCCGCGGCGCCGCAACAGTGGCATATGGATGTCCCCCTGCGCATGCCGGACGGGTTCGGCAATCTCTATCTGCAGATATCCGAGCCACGCGTCGCCGCCGAGCCCGAGCGAGAGCATCCAAAAAAATCCACTCGATCGCAGCGCAAGGGTCGTTGGAAGGTTTTCATGGTNNATGCTGAAATCGCCGTGACGGATCAGCAGTTGGAGGTGACGCTTTGGGCAGAGCAGACGGACCTGCGCCAGCGGGCCAATGCCCATCTACAGGAACTGAAACAGGATCTAGAAAAACAAGGGCTGATAGTCAACGAGCTCCGCTGTTCGCAGAATCCGCCGCCCGCCCAGAAGATGCACCTGGACTACGCCCTCATCGACGTGAAAACTTGAGCCGCCGCCAATGAACCCACCCCTGCGCCCCGAACTTCAGAAAGCGGTCGCCCTCTTCTACGACGGCCGCGGTGCACCACAGGTAACCGCCAAGGGGACCGGCGCGGAGGCTGAAGCCATAGTAGCGCTGGCCCAGCAACATGGCGTTCCCCTCTGCGACAACCCCGCCCTGGTCGAACTCCTGGCCCAAATCGAAGTGGGCGAACAGGTGCCGGAAGCGCTCTACATCGCCGTTGCGCACATTATTGCCTTTGCCTACCAACTGCGTACCCCCGATCATCGACCGCCCACGCCGGCACCGGAACCTTGGCCGCTCTACAGGTCCGATGAGTGAACTTCACCAAGGGAGGGCAAGCCGGATTTGGCGAGCGTTTGAAGGTTGCAATAGCCGTTGGGGTTTTTGGCGAGATACTGCTGGTGATAAGCCTCAGCGTAATAGAACGCCGCTGCGGCGAGGACCTCCGTGGTAATGGTCCCCGCGTTTTCGCCTTTCAGGCGCTGTTGATAGACGCTGCGAGAGTCTTCGGCGAGCTGCCGTTGGCGCTGGTCGAAATAATAAATTCCCGAGCGGTACTGAGTGCCCCGGTCGTTAGCCTGTCGCATGCCTTGCGTGGGATTGTGATTTTCCCAAAACAGCCGCAGTAGCGCGCCGTAGTCCAGCTGCTCAGGCCAAAACACCACCAATACCACCTCGTTGTGCCCAGTTCGGCCAGAGCACACCTCTTCGTAGGTCGGGTTTGGTGTGAAACCTGCGCTGTAGCCGACGGCGGTGGTATAAACGCCCCGCTGCTGCCAAAACATGCGTTCGGCACCCCAGAAACATCCCATACCGAACAGCGCCCGCTCAGTGCCTGGGGGAAACTGAGTGAGCGAGCTGCCCAGGACCTGATGTTTCTCGGGTATACGCAGGGCGGTGGTCCGTCCGGGCAGAGCGTCTGCCGGCAAGGGCATCACCATCTTTTGGGTATCGAATCCGAACATAGACAACTCCTCGTGCTGGGATGACTGACTGTAAGATAATCGGCGCGGCGCGCGGTTACGACCATAGGCGTTTGTTGTTATCCTCTAGGCCCTCTTTTTCCATTGGACCACTCATGCCAAGTTTTGAGTCCCCCTATTTTGCAGCGGTCGACCTGGGCTCCAATAGTTTCCACATGATCATCTGCCGGGTAAACCAGGACACGGTGGAAACCGTCGACCGGGTGAAAGACATGGTTCAGATCGCACGCGGGATGCAATCGGGGACCTTAGCGGCGGATGCGCAAGAGCGCGCCCTTCAGTGCTTGAAGCGCTTCGCCGAGCGCTTAAGTGGAATTCCCGCGTCGCAGGTGCGGGCGGTGGGCACCAAAAGCTTGCGTTCGGCAAAAAACGCCGCAGCCTTTCTCGAGCTGGCAGAACAGGCCCTCGGCCACCCCATTGCGATTATCTCCGGCTTCGAGGAGGCGCGTCTGGTTTATAAGGGCCTCGCCCACTGCGTCGCCAACGACAACAATCGCCGCCTGGTCATCGATATCGGCGGCGCCAGCACGGAATTTATCATCGGCCGCGATGCCGAACCGGAATTGCTCGAAAGCCTCAACTTCGGCTGTGTGGTCTACGCGGAAAAATACGAACTCAAACACCACGTCACCGCCCGCGGTATGCGCGCTGCGTATCTGGCGGCTTGCGCGGACATTGAATTGATCCGTCCGGCCTACGTAAAAAAGGGCTGGGATTTGGTGTACGGGACCTCCGGCACTATGCGGGCCATTGCCGACCTGGTCGCTCCGGCGGACGGCGGGGCGATCATTCGGGCCAATTCCCTGCGCGACTTGAGCACCGCCGTTGTCGAGGACAGCGAACGCATTTTGCACACTTTGCCGAAACTGCGCCGGGACGTGCTGCCCGCGGGCATTGCGATGCTGCGGGCCATATTCGATGAACTGAAGCTCGAGAAAATCCACGTGGCCGATGCCTCGCTCAAAGAAGGTCTCATCTACGACACGGTCGGTCGATTCAGTAACGTGGACGCGCGTTATGCGGCCGTGGCTAAACTGCAAGGGCAATACAATATCGACCTTGCCCAGGCCGAGCGTGTAGCCCGCAGCGCAATTACTTTCTGGCGCCAGATCAGCGCGCCGATTTTGCCGGGGGTGTCGCGCACGAAAATTCTCGCTTGGGCGGCACAACTGNNTGCACGAAGTCGGTTTGGGAGTATCCCATTCCGGCCACCACCATCACGGATACTACATACTGCGGCACAGCGACCTCGCCGGCTTCGGCCGCTACGAACAGCATATATTGGCGTGCCTGGTGCGCGCCCACCGCAAAAAAATTACCGAGGACCGGTTTGACGGGTTGGAGAAAAAAGTGAAATTGGCGCTGCTGCCCATGCTGCTTTGCCTGCGGCTCGGCGTCATTTTGCATCGCCGCCGCGAGGACGTGGTCCCGCTACCGGTGCTCAAACAGGTCAATAGCTCCTATTCACTGATTTTCGCGAAGGGCTGGCTCGAGCAGTATCCTTTGACCAATACGGGACTTGAAAAAGAAGTGGAATATTTTCGCGAAGCGGCGATCGATCTGAAACTCGTCGAAGCGTAGATGGCGGCCACTCTCCTATGATCGTCAAATTTTTAGCCGCTCTCCTCCTGCTGTGGCTCGCATTCCGCGCGGTCAAATACTATCGGCGCCTGCCGCGCGATAGGCGCCGCGGTCTGGTTGGAAGGACCGTACTTTTTGCTCTCGCCGGGATTTTATTGGTCGGCGTGGTCACCGGCCGCATGCATTGGTTTGGCGCTGTCGTGGCCGCTCTGTTGCCAATGTTGCGCTGGGGTTTGCACACCCTCCTCCGCCTAGTACCCCTCTGGCTCCACCGCACCGGCGGCAAAGCCTCTTTTTCCACGGAGCATCTGGAGGTGCAGGTGACCTTGCAAACCGGTCAAATTTCCGGGCAGGTCATAAAAGGCCCGCACAACGGCAGCCGCATCGAGCACTTGACTGGAGAAAATCTTCAGGAGCTGGAGCGATATTACGAAGAACGCGACACCAAATCGTTTTACTTAATCCGGCTCGCGCGCAAAACCGCCCATTTCGGCGGCGGCCCAACCCCACCGTCGTTTGCCAACCCAAGTCGGGCGGAAGCCCTGCAAATTCTCGGTCTCGCTGGCGACCCGTCGCGCGAGGAAATCATCGCCGCCCACCGTCGGCTGATCAACAAACTGCACCCGGATCGCGGCGGGAGTGACTTTTTGGCCGCGCGCGTCAACCAGGCGCGGGATATCCTGCTCGAAACAAAGTGAGGACGCCTAACGGCGCCTGCGCAGTAACAAGTGAATGTACCGGCCGAGGTCGCGGTAGGGTGGCAGGCGCGAGTACGCAAGCTCCAGGCGTTCGACGGCGGCGGGATCTTTTTGATAGTGGCTTTTATCCAATATGTAATCGTGAAATACCCGGATCCCGCTTTGGCAAATTACCTCGTAGCCGGCCGCTTGAATCCATTGCAACACCTCGGTCGGCTGCAGCGGGTTGAGCGGAGTCAAACCGCCTTTGTTACCGCGAAAATCCCCTGCTTCGACCTTGGCGTAGTTGGTGCGCAGCAGGTTCTTGAAAATCAGTCCGTCGCGGTTATAAAAAATTATTGAGCACCAACCGTCGTCCGCCAACAATGGTTCGATCCACTGCAACAGCCGGGAAGGTTGTTCCAGCCACTCCATGATGGCGTGGCAGACGATCATGTCGAAGGTTTCATGAACCCTGTCGCCGAGCTCCTGCACCGGGCAGTGTAGCCAGCGCGCACGCTCTTTCGCCGCCGGTGGCAAGGAGCTGCGATCAATAAGATCGCGCGCCAGCGCCAGCATTTCCCGCGAAATGTCCGTGAGGAACACCGAGTGGCCAGCGGCGAGCAGCTCGAGCGCCCACTGGCCCTGCCCGGCGCCCACATCGAGCACCCGCAGAGGCAGTTGGGGGATGAACTCGGCGAAATCACGGCGCAGGACCGCAAGACGCAGCTGGCCTTTCATCGAATCGTAGATATTGCGCTGAAATCGATCGACCAAATCGTCGAAGTTGCGATCCAGTTCCGGATGTTTTTCGTTCATAAAGTCACTGCCCAGATCACTGCCGCAGCCGCAAGACTGACCTTTGCGGTCACAGCCGCTATAATGCCGGCCTTATTAACCAGAGGACAGCCCATGTTAAAAGTAAACGAATATTTTGACGGTAAGGTCAAATCCATCGGCTTCAAAACCACCACTTTGCCCGCGACAGTCGGCGTTATGGTGCAGGGGGAATACGAATTCTCCACCGGCAGCAAGGAAACCATGACCGTGGTCAGCGGGGAACTTGCGGTGCAGTATCCCGGCGAGGCGAGCTGGTTATCCTTCGTTGAAGGGCAATCCTTCGAAGTGGAAGCCAATTCCTCGTTCAAAGTCCGGGCGTTGGTGGATAGCGCATACCTGTGTAAATTTTGGAGCTGAATTTCTGCCTTCAGAGCGCCGGTGAGGCTCCCCGGCTTTTGGCCCTCACCAGCGTCAGCCCACCCAAAAGCACGCCGGTGCAAAAACCGGCGAGATGAGCATCCACTCCCACCGCGACACCGATACGGTCGCGCAGGTAGTCCACATCGTACCCAGGCATCTGCTCCATTATAATTTTGCCCAGCACCACGAGCAGCGCGCTGGAATATAAAAATCGGTTGTCCGGTAAACCAAGCAGCAGGCCGAACGCGAGAAGCCCATAATTCGCTCCGGAGAAACCGCGATAAATTTCCACGTCGCTCGTCCACAGCAGGCCGAGCCCAACACCAACCGGGATCACTGCCAATCCGAGCGGCAGATGCCAGGGTTTGCCGGGCCAGAACAAAATCGCCACTAGGGCCGCGAAGCCGGCGCCGTTCATCACCGTGTGGTAGCGCCCATAATGCACAAGATTGCCGCTGAAGATCCGCCACCATTCACCCGCTCGGATCAGCTCCCGATTAAACTCCAGCTGTTCGCGGGCATGCTCGGTGACCGCTTCCCCCAGCAAAAAAACCAGCAGCGCAACCAGCGCAAGATAAAAACAGGACGTTCGCCAAAATTCTTGATAGTGGTTCAGAAACGGCACGCGGCACCATCAAAACGGCAGGGGCATGGGCTTGTCGTTCAGCGTCGCCTTGCCGTCCTTGAATTGGAAGTTCGCCGTGTACTGCGCACCCTTGTCAACCAGCATTCCCTGAATCGTCAACAAATTGAGCTTCATCTGCGTCTGATTATCTGCCAGCGCCTGTTTTTCCACGTCGGTCATCTGTTGCCCGCCCTCGAACTGTGCCTGATTTAAATCTTGCAAGGTGGAGTGGCGCATTAGGCGGAACGCCAATGGCTTATCGGCCGTTAAAACCGCGTTCAAAGCGACGTGCGACAAGATGGCCAGCGGATTGGTTGCGGCCTGCTGTGCGGCTTCCGGTGCTATTTCCAGGCTGCCTTTAAAATCCAACAGACCTTCCGGAGTTTTGAACACCAGCTGATTGACGCTGATTTTTGGACCGAGCGGCAGCAGGTCGGACGCTACGAGCCCCATCATTTGCGTCGCCAATTGTGGATCGGTTTGGCCGCCGGTCCCATACGACTGCTGTGCGAGCGCCATGTATTTATCAAAAAAAGTCAGGCTCATATTCGCAAAGGAAAAATCGAGCTCGGCGTCCTCCACCTTCTCCTGAAAAACTTCCATGCTGGCGAAACCAAAACTGAGTTGCAGATCGCCCTTGGTGTTGTCCGGATTAAAAGACAATTTACTCGAAGCAACAAAATCCCGCAGATCGATCGCTTCGCCCTCTTGGGTACTGCCGATCAGGGATTTAAGAGTGATTTCTCCGGAACCGGGCACGGCATATCGACCAACTTTTCGAGCGAAATCGGAGTCAACCCGGAATGCGAGTTCGCCCAGCTGCAGNNCTGCAGTGTGCCGCGCGCGCCCACCACATTCATCGATTGCAATATGCCTTTGTACCGAACCACGCCCTCCCGGCTGATCTCCCCTTCGCCCTGGTAAGGTGCAACAGTGAAAGTCTCTTCTCCGACCGTCACTTTAAAGGGAAGACTGCGGTCGGCGAGAGTCGTATTGCCGGCAAGATTCATGCGAACCCGCGCAACGTAAAAAGGCCCGTCACCCTCCGCGGTCAGATGCTGATCGACCCACGCTTGATGCTCTTCGCTGAGGAAAAACTCGCCGGAAAACCATCCCGGACGCAGGCCGTCGCGCCATAAAACCGGGCCGTGTTCCAGCTTCATATTGAGCGGAATCATCCAACGCTCCGGCGCGTCGACGCTTGTTTGGCCGGGCGGGACCTCGACAGCAACTTGCAGAATCGCGCGGGTGCCGAACCACCCTTTGTGATACTCCTGCCAACTGAGGGTGTAGGTCCCGGTTTGGTTGACTTCCGCCACCCACTGGTCGAGTGCCTGCTGAGTCTTTTGGCCGGCCAAATACGGCAGGACCGCAAGTGCCAGCAATAGGATTCCACCAAGCGCTAAAAGAACTCTTTTCATAACTGATCTCGTATGGGAGAAATATCGCCGAGCCCTAGACCCCGGCGCTCGGCAGCCGCCCGGCTCGGCATGCGGGGCACCTGGAAGCTGTAGCTTTACCGTGCAGTTCCCGCCAGGATCCGACTAAAATATGCGCCGGTCGATTGGGACGCGCTATTTAAAACCATAGATCGTGAATGCACAATCAGTAACATCTCGGACTGGCAGCTCGGGGCACCCCTTGATATGGTCGATTCGTTTATTCATCAAATTTTCGTCTGGTTCGCACTGCTGTTTATTCTGGCGGTGGGCACCGGCGTAGCGGCGGTGATCGTCATTTATCTTATTGACGTCCGGCAATCTCATTCAACCATCCGTCGCAACTACCCGGTGATAGGCCGGTTCCGCTACTTGTTCGAGCATCTGGGTGAATTTTTTCGCCAGTATTTTTTTGCGATGGACCGCGAAGAACTCCCTTTTAATCGCGCTATGCGCAGCTGGGTATACCGCGCGGCCAAGGGCGTCAGCACCAACATAGGATTTGGCTCGACGCGCAGCATGCTGACAATCGGCGAACCGCACTTCCTCAATTCTCCATTTCCGGTGCTCGATGAGGAGACATGTGAAACCCCGTCCCTCACATTTGGCCCGTACTGTACGACCCCCTACAGCACGAAATCCTTTTTTAATATTTCCGGCATGAGTTACGGNNGCGCGGCGCTCGCTGGCTGCTGGCTCAACACCGGAGAAGGCGGATTGTCACCGCATCATCTGGCGGCGGACGCCGACATTATTTTTCAAATCGGCACGGCCAAATACGGCGTGCGCGATTCGTCCGGCGCGCTGAGCGAAAACCGTTTGCGCGAAATCGCCACCATGGCGCAAGTTCGCATGTTCGAAATCAAACTGAGTCAAGGAGCTAAACCCGGCAAAGGCGGCATACTTCCCGGTGAGAAGGTCACCAGCGAAATCGCCGCTATCCGCGGCATCGCCGTCGGTCAGGATTCCATCAGCCCCAACCGTCATAAAGATATAGCGTCGATCGACCAATTGCTGGATCAAATCGAGCATATTCGCACGGTGACGGGCAAACCCACGGGTTTCAAAGCGGTGTTGGGCGATACCCACTGGTTCGGCGAGTTATGCCGGCGGATCCTCAGCCGCGGGTTGGCCTGCGCCCCGGACTTCATCTCGATCGACAGCGCCGATGGCGGTACCGGCGCGTCCCCGCAACCGCTGATGGATTACGTTGGCCTTCCGCTAAAAGAAAGTTTGCCCTTCGTCGTCGACGAGCTGATCCGCCACGGCCTGCGCGAGCGCATCCGCATCATCGCTTCCGGCAAACAAATCACCCCCGCGTACGTCGCATTGAGCTTGGCGACCGGTGCCGACGTAGTGGTCACGGCGCGGGGTTTTATGTTTGCTCTGGGTTGCATTCAGGCGTTGCAATGCCATCAGAACACCTGCCCCACCGGGGTGACCACCCACAACCCGCGCCTGCAAAAAGGCCTGGATCCGGCAGACAAATCTGTCCGGGTGGCCAATTACCACAAACAAATGGTCCAGGACGTAAATATGATCGCGCATGCCTGTGGCGTCCGAAATGTGCGCGAGCTGAATCGACAGCACGTCCGCCTGGTGATTCAGAACGGCCAATCCATCAGTTTGGCGCAACTCCACCCCGACGCCGTCACACCCGAGCGCGTGAAAGTGGTGACATAAAAGCCCAGCTCCCGCTCTACACCGCGCGCATGGGCTTCGCTCCCCGGTCCGGCAAACACCTACCGGACAATTCATGCGCAGCCGCTAAGTGCAGCAAGCGCAGCAGCGGGCAAAGCTTCCGCCGCCGCTTTTTCAACAGCACCTGAGCCTTATACTCCGGAGAAAACCAAGGTCGAAAAAATACAAGCGGCGAGTGTGGACTTTGGGAAAGATTTCCATAAACGAGTTTCGCAGGTGCGCAGTCGCCTAACACATATAGGAGAATTTAGCGCCCTGCAAAGCCGGTTGCGCGAGTCATGCGGCACGTGCTCTTGCCACTGCCGAAGTTTGCCGTCGGGCGCCAAAATAAATGCCGAAGCTGGGCATCATCGAGAGACCGAACAGAAGCTTTATTGGTGCCGGCGAGGGGCGGTTTTTTCCCGCCCGTTCGTATTGCTATTGTTTCGGATCCCGCCTAGAATCGGCGATGAATGTGGGGGCCCGTTGAGCCCAAAAACCACTGGATGTACAGCTTGATTGGGGATTTGAAGCTCAGAGAATTTATTGCGGTTTTATCCAATTTAGGTTCCCTTTTGTTTTCAAGATGTTACCTCTTCTGCTGAAATTCACGCGAGTTTTTGGGAGCAGTATCGCACTTCAAATTGACCACCCGTTCTCTCTCCAGGTTTTTCCAGAAGTTTTTCAGCAAAGGTTAAACAGAAGTTATGTCATCANNCAAATGGTTACCTTCACTGAAGGTGTTGGTCAAAAAGGCCCGCAAGCCGAAAACGTTGAGGTCGCCTAAGGAATTCTGACCTCCCCGCTTAGAGTTTGATGACTCGGTTAATCAAGAAGTGCGATGACTGACCGGGATAGTTCAAATACTGAAAGCTCAGGCCTCCACTGGGGGCCAGTATTTTCTTTTTCTGTCAGTCAGATTGCTCTCTGAACCTGAACAATCCGATCCGCGAAGCCTTTCCGCAAGGCTCGGCTTCCCCGCAAGTTTCCAAGTATTGAGTCCGCGTTACACCGCAAGCCGACCTAGGTGAGCTCTAATTGGGTCAGCGCTTATTGCCGCCCATACACACGGGCGAGTCAGGCACACTCGCGGCCAGCTGCCACTCCGCTGGGGTGTAGGTATGTATTGCCAATGCGTGCACTCCGCCGGCTAGAGCATCCGCCAGCGCCGCATAAACACTTCGGTGCCTCTGGACTGCATTGCGGCTGGCAAAAGCATCACTCACGATAACCACTTTGAAATGGGTCTCGGACCCTTTTGGTACGCTGTGACCGTGACTTTCATTCAAGACTTGAAGGAAAGTCGGCTGAAAAGTTTCGGTCAACTGATGCGTAATGTAAGCTTCGACGGTCACAGGCGCTCTCCGGATCGGGGCGAATATTATTCCAGTGCNNGGAGAGCCACGCCAAGCGCCGATCTTAATTTTCTGCGGATCTGCGCACTGGAAACCCGGGGTTTTCCAGCTAGGCTTATGCTGTAATGGCTGGTACCCATCAGCCCTACGGATTATGTTGATGGAAGTGGGTAATTATGAACTCAGAAATTCTGTTTGTGAACCGGCGAAAAGGCGGCGACCGCAGGTTGGATTCCGACCCCTGCAAGGANNTTACCACCGTAAACGACGCAAATCGAAGGAGCGCCGCGCCTCGAAAAGAAGCCTGTCGGAAGACTACTTTGCCTTTCAGGCCAGCGTCCAGGTCTGGTCGCCGGATATTGCTAACCTGACGAAAAACTAAAGAACACGCTTCGCACGCTTGGGCGGGACCTGCGCCACCATCGAGCGGAACCCTATGTTAGATTCCAAAGAACTCAAAGTTGTCCTCGCCACCCTCACCAAACGCCGGGCATGGCTCTTGAAGTCGCTGGACGAAAGCGACCTCGATCCCGCCTCCCGCGAAGAAAATCTGGCCACCCTCGAGCTCCTCGACAGCAGTATGCAAAAGCTGGCGCGTCTCGCCAGCAACACGCCCCCTCCAAAACCCACCGCTACCCGACCGCTGGCGCAACCGGCCCCCTCACGCAAAAACATTCGGCGGCCGGCCATCGAACCGGCTGACGCCTACGTGCTTATCGCGGAGGACAACCGCGACTCGGCGGAACTTCTCAAGGGCATCCTGGAGGATTTGGGCATCGCGCAGATCGACCTCGTCGAGAACGGGCGCGCGGCGCTCTACGCGCTGCAAAACTGCTCACCGCCCTACGACATAGTCTTGTGCGACTGGGACATGCCGGAAATGAATGGACTGGAGGTACATCGTAACGTCCGCACTCTGGCTAAGCTACGGGACACCCATTTTGTAATGGTGACTGCGATCTCGGAAGGCAGCCGCATAAGGGAGGCGATTCAGCAGGGCATCGGGGACTATCTCGTCAAGCCCATCGACATCGATATATTGGGGAAGAAAATTAAAAGCGCTCTGGCCGGCGGCGAACCGCCCCCCAAGGAAGAAGTCTTGCAGGCCACACCCGCCGGTGTTGGAGGAGTGATCGACCCCTCCCAACCCTGACTTCTACTGTGCGTTGATAATGGGTTTACCCACCTCAAGGATTTTCATGGTGTTAGTGCCACCGTGCACGTGCGCTATGTCGCCTTTAGAAATGATTACTAGGTCCCCGGCGCGCACTATATTCTTTGCCAGCAGAGTATCGATTGCCTTCTGGTTGGACTGAGCAAAGGTTAGGTTTTCGTTTTTGAAGAGCACCGTCTCCACGCCGCGATAAAGTGCGGCTCGGCGCAACGTCCGCTCGTGGGGAGACAGAGCGAAGATCGGCAGGCGGGCCCCGTAACGGCTCATCAAGAGCGGTGTCGCACCGGTTTCCGTCATGCAGATAATGGCTGCGACGCCGGGCATCTGGTTAGCCGTATACATGGCCGCTGCCGCGATCGCCTGGTCGATTGCCACACGCCCCATAGGTTCACGTTCCAGGGCCGCATGGTGGTCTTCCGTCTTTTCTGCGCCCAGAATCACCCGCACCATCGCTTCTACTGTCTCCACCGGAAACTGACCCGCGGCGGTTTCGGCCGACAGCATCACCGCGTCGGTCCCGTCCAGCACAGCATTGGCCACGTCAAACACTTCCGCGCGCGTCGGCAGAGAGCTGTTGATCATGCTTTCCATCATCTGCGTCGCGGT
>DJFO01000319.1:0-212 GCA_002432555.1 Marinagarivorans sp. UBA5870 | reverse complement strand
TTGATGATCCCGTCGAGAATTTCGTCGTTCGCAACAGTTTCGGCACGCTCGATCTTGGCCACCAGAGCGACATCACCGCCCGCCTCCTTCACCAGCGCGCGAGCCAGGTTCATATCCTCGGCGCTGCGGGGGAAGGAGACGGCGAGATAGTCGACGCCTATGTCCACCGCGGTTTTGATATCGGCCCGATCTTTGTCGGTCAAGGCCGGGGC
>DJFO01000090.1 GCA_002432555.1 Marinagarivorans sp. UBA5870 | reverse complement strand
CTGGTCCACGGCGAGGTGGTGCGGGCGATGGTGCTGTTTTACCTGTTGCCGGTTTGGGGTGTGCTCGGTGGTCGCTGGATTCTGAAGGAGCGCACCAGCGTCTGGCGTTGGTGCGGAGTTGGGCTGGCGGTGGGTGGGGCCTTTATTCTATTGGGTGGCCCGCGGGTACTGGCCCAGCCGCCCGGTTGGGCCGATCTGACGGCGCTATTGTCCGGAATCTTTTTCGCGGCGACCATCATGTTGTTTCGCGCCTTGGATAATGTGCCCCTGCAGGTGAAACTCGCCGCGCTGTTTTTCGGTTGCACCTTCCTGGCGGGCGTTCTGGTGGTCACCGCGGCTCCGATCCGGGATTTCCCTGCCGCCCCCGCGCTTTTGTGGACGGTCGGTTACGGTGCGACCTGGCTGTTGTTGGCGAATCTCGGTTCCCAGTGGGCGTCCACGGTTCTGCCCGCTGGGCGCACCGCGATATTGATGGTGATGGAATTGGTCGCGGCGGTCTTGTCCGCGATCTGGATTGGCGGCGAAACCCTGACATGGGAGGCCCTGCTCGGCGGCGGCCTGATTATTTCGGCCACGGTGGTCGAAATTGTCGATGCGTTTCGCGAGGGCCGGCGGCACCCTTATTCCTAGTCAAGCGGCTACAAGGGAAAGGGGGGTATCAAGCGATCGTTTTTCCATATCTGTAGTTGTACTTCCCATCTCACGCACCAACACGCGACCTTAATAATCACTCTTGAATATTCCACTGCGCTCCTCCAACAACTGAGGCGACAAATTTTCAAATGTCCCTCATTGATGTTGTAAATCGAAATTTTGCTGGTATATTCGATCTCGCTCACCACCTACGACAGGGAAGTTGCAATATGAGCTTCAATGCCTCGATTCGTTGGCGCCATCCAAAAAACTAAAAAGCACGAAAACAGACGACAGATTTGCCTCTGAGTTTTCTGCAGCAGCCGTGAAATCCTCCACTCTATTGGAGGTGGTGTCTTAACAAGTTCAGAACCGTACCGGCCCGCATTAATGTCACCGCATCTAGATTAAGGAGAAATCTATGCCGGAGAACAGGGATCTTTTTGAGCTGCTCGCCATCCTCGCAATGACTCTGCAAAGTAATTTCAAACGGCTAAGGAATTGTTTCACTCTAAAAAGTCCGATTATAGTTTGCATCCTTTTGCTGCCACTTTCATTTTCCAGCGCCATGGCCCTGGTGATGAGTGACTGCGTAGGGGAGGGAGGTAACAAGCTGTGTTCTGCCCCAACCCCGTCGCTCTGGGTATACAGGTTGTGCGATAACACAGGCGCCTATATATCCCGATTCCGCGCATGGTGTGAAGTCAGTGGTGGCACCTATGTATTTATCACCGGCCCCGGTTGCACTGGAAGATCGCCTCACGCCGAGTCGAATCTTGTCGCTCGGGCGGAAAGTTTTGCCGATAGAATGAGTCCACAAACAAATTGCGCCGCCATTGATAGTGGATGGGGACAGACGACTAACAGTTTCCAGTGCTCATCGGGCGCACCGGCCTATCAGAATGGATTTCTGATCCGTGATTTTCGCTCATTGAACGTGTCCAACTGCGGCGAACATATTTTCGCCCGCCGAGATAGAAACTTGGTGTGCCCCTCCGGCGCCACTATGTATTCGATAGGGAACTTGAAAGTCTGCATCGAGGACCAGGAATTTGCCGAATGTCCCAGTGTGGGCAATCCTATTCTGCCGATGACCGGAAAGAAAATAGAGCGGGAAGAGGATTTTCACGGCCCGCTGCCTCTCAGTCGAATCTATAGCTCTGAACTGCCGTTTATTCCTTACAATTTTGTCGGCAATTTTCCTGCATCTCGCGGTCAGTTCGGTGAACATTGGCGGACGAATTTTGCTTATCGGCTGTTCCATCTGAATGGCGATTTATCGCGCTACGCTATTAGCTTCCCAAATGGTGCGGTTGAATACTTTGGTCCGGATTTACTCCCGACTACACATTTGTATAAAGACGGGGTGCTGCACCAGGACGGCAATCAGTTTACCTATAGCTATGATGATTTGGAGCTACGTTTTTCGACTG
This sequence comes from Marinagarivorans sp. UBA5870, assembly GCA_002432555.1. Next base: position 1,040 of record DJFO01000090.1, on the reverse strand, counting down.
CGGGTGACTTACAGCGGTTGACCAAAAGAGGGGGGATTGCCTATAGCTTTCACTATTCTGGAATGGATTTTCCCGACCCGGTTTATGCCACTCTACCCGGCGGGACCCCCAGCGGCGTCGTTCTGCCAACCGGGCTGCTGCTGGAGATCCGCGACGACGGCGGCCAGGTTGTTTACCATTTCTCCTATGATGCCGGAGGGAGAATCGTCTTTATCGAGCGGGGCTCGGAAAAGCTTTTTTATGAATATGATTTCAGTGAAAACCTTGCCAAAGTAAGTAGTGGCGACGGGTTACATCGTCAGTATCTTTATCAGAACCCTGTTTTCAAGCATGCTCTCACGGGGGTGGTTGATGAGGAGGGGATTAGTTTTGCGGCTTGGAGCTACGACACAAGCGGCCGGGCTCTATCTTCCACCCATGACGGCGGCGCAGAAACCGTCTTTCTTGATTTTTCTAGCGTCGCTGAGACTGCCAACCCGAGAATCTTGGTAACGAATGCCCTCGGCAAACAAACCACCTACCACTATGGTGTCTTCCAGGGCGTTCGCAGAATAAAAACTATCGAAGGCCACGCATCTGAAAACTGCGCCGCCGCCAACCGCGCCTACGACTATTCTCCTAACGGCACCCTAAACAGCAAAACCGACTGGTCCGGCAATACCACCACTTTTGTGCGCGATGCCTTCGGCCGGGAGACCTCCCGCACCGAAGCCTCCGGCACCTCGCAGGCCCGGACCATTTTCACGGAATACCACCCCACTCTGAACTTACCCATACGCATCACCGAGCCGGGCAAGGTCACCCTTATGACCTACGACGCCGACGGCAGGCTGCTTTCCCAAGCTAGCCAACTCACCCCGTAAACGGACGCAACAGGATTCGATGGAGGACATGATCATGACTAATTCGTTTTTCAGACCGCTTCACGCGGTGCGGGTTTGTTTGGGGGTGGCGCTGGTGATGGGTGGTGTATGCGGTGGTTCTTTCGCCCTCGCACAAGACCAAACCTGGACCTACACCTACAACGACCGAGGCTTGAA
>DJFO01000226.1 GCA_002432555.1 Marinagarivorans sp. UBA5870 | reverse complement strand
GAACACCAACGGTAAAATCGATCGCAAGGCTCTGCCATCCCCGCAGATCTCCCGCCGATCCTCCGAATACGTGGCTCCGACGACTGAAGAGGAAAAAGCGCTGACAACCGTATGGCAGGAAGTGCTCGGTGTGGAAAGGGTGGGCATTCGCGACGACTTTTTCGAGAGCGGCGGGAACTCCATGGCGGCNNCAATTAAACTCACCCTCGCGGTAAAATCCAAATTCGGCAGAACACTCGATTTCCGGCATCTGATCCAATTCCCCACCATTGAATCATTATTGGCTGCATTTCATTCCAACGGCGGCGCCGCCGAAGTGGGCGATGAAAATATTACCCGGTTTCGAGAAGGTAGTGCGACACCGCTGTTCCTGACTCACAGCCTCGTGGGGAATACGATACATTTCACGGCGTTTTGCCGCAGCTTCAACGCCAATGTTCCGGACGATCTTGCGGTGTACGGCCTGGAACTTCCGCTCAAGGATCCGTCGGATCCCGCTTTGGCTACTATGGAGGACCTTGCACGCTATCATGTTAAAATCATGCGTCGCGTGCAGCCACGCGGGCCTTACCGCATCGCCGGCTTTTCCTTCGGCGGCGTTCTGGCCTATGAAATAGCTCGACAACTGCTCGACGAGAATGAGCCGATCGAATATCTCGGTATTCTCGATGCCAGCAAACCGTCGCGCGATCTCGACTGGCTGCTGAACGACGACTCACGGGCGCAGGCGACGAACATTCTCACTCTGTTTCTAGGGTACTTCAACCCCGATTTGACGCCCGCGGAAATGGCCCGATATCAACCGCAACCGGAACAGGAGGTTGGCGATGCCCTGCAATCGCTGCAGCTAGAGGGACTGATTCCCGAAGAATTTACACTCGAGCGGTTGCTGGAAATGAGCGCTGTTCGCCACGCCCTGGCAACTATCCACGCGCGGTATCAGCCGCAGCCTCTGAGTCAGGATATTCCCGTGCATGTGGTGACCTCAACCGAAGGTCTCACCTCGAAAGGCGAGTTCCTCGGTTGGGAGTTTGGCTCCAACGGGTTTTGGAAGTCGACGAATATCCCGCAATCCACGCACTTGGGGCTAACCAATTCCCCCTTGTCCGATGCCATGGCGGAAGTGGTCTCCGATGCGATTCGCTCGGAAATGAATATCAACTAATTCTGGTTGTGGTTGCGAAAATGGTTATTGAAAATTATTCCTGGAACAACAACATGAAAGCTGAGGCCCATCTTGGCCAACGCGCCATCGTAATAGGCAGTGGTTTCGCGGGGCTCCTGTCGGCCCGGCAGCTCGCCCCTTGGTTTTCCGAGGTGGTTCTGCTGGAGAAAGATGCCATCCCTGCTACAGCGCAACCGCGCGCTGGCTTACCGCAAGCCAATCACTATCACACCTTGCGGCCCGGCGGGCTGGCGATAGTCGAAGCGCTTTTCCCAGGCATCAGGGAAACTCTAAAAAATGCCGGTGCCATTCCCTCAAAAACCGGGCGGGACCTCTACTACTACCAACCGGGCGGGAAATCCTATTATCTTGGTTTTAATATTCCAGAGCCCTTTGAGACGGAGGACAGTCAATTCTGCCTGACGCGAACCCTGCTCGATCACTGTATTCGGCAACACGTGGAGGTGACCGAGAATATTGTGACCCGCTACCAGACAAATGCCATTGAGCCAGTTTACGAAGCGGGAAGGGTGACGGGCCTAGTGCTCGAAGCGAATGGTGAGCGGCAAACTCTGTCCAGTGACCTCGTGATAGACGCTTCCGGTCGCGGCAGTAGAATCAATCAATGGCTCCAGAAAATGGGCTATGCGACACCACCAGAATCGGTAGTCAACAGCAATTTTGCCCACACCAGCGTTCTGGTTCGGCCCGAGAACTTTGCGGCGTTCGAGGGCACAAGTTTTATCGTGGCGCCGGATAACAACAGTGGACATTATCCCTTCAGAGGCAGTTTGCTTTCGAAGGTGGAAGGGGGCAACTGGATTGCCTGTTGCTGCGGCCGGTTCGGGGATTTTCCACCGCGCGATTACCAGGGCATGATGACTTGGCTGCAGCAGCAGGACAATCCCCTGGTGTATGAGCTGGCCCGAAGTGCGCAACCCTTGAGTGACCCCGCGCATTATCGCTTCCCGAAGGGGAGGCGTTTGCACTACGAAAAGTTAGCGGCTTTCCCCGCGGGCCTGCTGCCAATAGGCGATATTATCTGTTGTTACAACCCCCTGTTTGGCCAGGGCATGGCGGCCGCTGCGCGGCAGGTCATGCAGCTTGGGAAAACATTGCGGCATTGCGCCGAAGGGGAATGCAATCTCACCGAAATTGCAAAACCCTATTTCAACGGCGTTTTCGAAGAAACCCGTGCGCCCTGGTTGATTTCCTGTTTGTCGGAGTTTTCCAATCCTCAATGTACCGGCGATTTTCCCCTGGAAGAATTTGAAGCAATTGAGATGTTCAAGTTCGTAGCGGGGCGCGTTGCTCAGAAGGATGCACACGCAATGAAGATCTTTTACAGCGTTGTCGAGATGTATGAGCCATTGAGCGCGCTGTTCGACCCAACGTTGCTCGCGCAGAAGAACTTGGAAAACGCTAAAACTAAGGCGAGCGTTCTGATCTGAGCGGCGCAGGTGTCGCTCGCGGTAGGCGCAACGCTTTATTCACGGTTTGTCAGCTATAGAATATGGAGTTCAACATGAATGCAGTGTTTGTTTTTCCCGGACAAGGATCACAATATCCCGGCATGGGAAGAGAATTGTTTTCCCGTTATCCACAGCTGGTCCGCGAGGCCGATGACATCCTCGGCTATTCCCTTCGCCGGCTGTGTGTAGAGGATCCTGACCGAGTGTTGAGCCAAACGCAGTTCACTCAACCCGCACTTTACGTGGTGAATATTCTGACCTATCTGGACCGAATGGCAAACGGCGGAGCTCAGCCGGCCTGGTTGGCTGGCCACAGCTTGGGGGAATATTGCGCGCTGCAGGCCGCCGGCGCGTTCGACTTTGGCACCGGGTTGCGCTTGGTAAAAAAGCGCGGGGAATTGATGAGCAAGGCGCCCAAGGGCGCAATGGCCGCCGTTCTCGAGATTGACCAGTATCAAGTCAACGACATTCTCGCCCGGCTGCCCTACCGCAATATCGACCTGGCGAATATCAATTCGCAAAAACAGGTGATTTTGTCGGGAATCTACGAAGAGGTGTTTGCGCCGGATGTTGAGGCAGCCTTTATTCAAGCGGGCGCTAAGTTTCTTCCGCTCAATGTCAGCGCGGCATTTCATTCCCGCTGCATGATCGGTGTTCAAAGGGAATTCGCCAATTACCTCCAGTCTTTCGATTTCGGTCACTTACGACTTCCCGTTGTTGCCAATTACACCGCTCGACCTTATCCCGCGACCGGCTACCTCGATTATCTCACCGAACAGATCTCTAACCCCGTGAGATGGTACGAGTCGATATCCTGGCTACACGCGCAGGGTTGCCGCCAATTCATCGAAATCGGGCCGGGTGATGTGCTAACAAAACTCACTCAGCGAATAACAGACGCCCCTATGGCGATAAAAGAGCCAGCGCCGTCGCCGAAACCAAAACCGTCGGTGAATCCCGCAGAGACGCCGTTGGTATTCATGTATGCGGGGCAGGGCAGCCAGTACTATCAGATGGGACGTGAACTATTTTTGACCAATCGCGATTTTAAGCAGAGTATGGAGGCCTGTAATGCCGTTTACGAAAACGAGTACGGCCACAGCCTGCTGGATATTCTCTATGATGCCAATAAAAGAGGCGCGGAATTCGATGTTTTAACGCACACGCACCCTGCGCTTTTCAGTATTGGCTACGCCCTCACGCATTGTTTGCGGCAGAGCGGCATAGTGCCTTCCGCTGTCCTGGGTCATAGCCTGGGTGAATACATCGCGCTGACGGTTGCGGGAGTAATGAGTTTCGAAGCTGCCCTGCAACTCGTGATCAAACAGTCGCAGTTGATTCGCGATAACACCCTCGGCGGCATGATGAGCATTATCGCCTCCTTGGATTTATACCACCGTCGTCCCGACGTGTTCGACGGAGCATATTTGGCGGGCGTCAATTTCTCTAACAACTTTTTTGTCAGTGGCCATCCACAGACGCTAGAGGCTATTCAGCAGCGGCTGGATCGGGAGGAAAAAGTTCTGTCCGTCAAACTGCCGGTGCGCCATGGTTTCCATTCACCATTGATTGAGCCTGTCAAAAGTTCTTTTTTGCGACTTGCGCGCACAGTCCCCGTCGCCCGTCCCACCCTAGAGGTTTACTCTTCCATGTTGAGCGGCAAAGTCGACAATGCGCACCTGGAGGACGCGCCAGAATTTTTTTGGCGAATTGTCCGCGAACCAGTCAAGTTCGATGCATTAATGCGCAGCGAAATCCTTTCGATTTCCCAACGATTCTTCGTCGACCTGAGTGCGAGCGGCACCTTTGCCACTTTCCTCAAGTACGGCGGTGGAAACGTGCGTTGCGGTTTTGCGATCAATCAGTTCGGCAGGAATGCCGAGACGCTGGCGACTCTCGAGCAAAAGATCCGACAAGCACAGATAGACTCCAGCGGTTCATCGGCGCGCTCCATGACTATGCCGAGCTGATCAAAAACGCCGTTACTGCGTTTTTTCGGCCGCGAAGCGTGTCCTCGCGGTCGAGTCGCGCCGGGATTCACCGCTGCCCCTAGGCGAATCGTTTATCAAAAAGTGCGCTGATTTTCTCACCGCAGTCCGTCTCTTCATAAATTTCTCCGTGGCACGGGATCAGGGCGTGAACTCTGTCGCGGGAGAATTTTTCTCTTGCCCATTGGCGAAACAGTGGTCTGTTCGTGACACTTGCTCGAAAGCTCCGCGGCACCCATAGGCCGAGTTTCAATCCATAGACGCGCTGTAACAAGCGGCGCAGAGGTATAGGAGAAAATTGCGCTAAATTCATGAGTGCATCGCCAACGATCCAGTATACGGTTTCGCCCTGATCAACGCTCACCCAGACTTCGTGCAATTCATTGGTCGGCAGGACATGAATTTCCACATGTGGGGGAAGATCAAGGGATCTTACGTCCTGCGCGTGCCAATCGGCGGCGCCGGACATCAAAGATTCCGCAGAATAAATGGACGCTTTCGCATAGCGACGCCGCCAGGCATTGATTCCACTCGTATGCGCGCGGTTGGGCACCAACAGGCACACGTCGGCGTCCGGCGGAATAGGCGTATGCTCCAGACAGGGTTCGCCCGGACTGTAAACCAGAAATCGCCGATTTCCCAGGCTGACGGTAGTGGTCCGCGAAACCGCATATGGAGTGCGATATTTGGAACATTGAATTATGCCCGGGACGCCCGCGTGCGCGATCGCACGCCATTCGAATTCTGCCATTGTGATCTCTTCCGTTTGCCTGGATGGACCTGATCCCACGCGCTTTCGCCGCAAGCTGCGAACCCCAGCGATAGGCGCGCGAATGAAAAGGGTTCGGCTACTACATCGTGCGTAATTTAAACCAGGATTTGGCGCACGCGCAGGGATTGTAAAGAAAAGGCGGCTGGGCGTCCACGCGCCGGCGGAGGCCGATCCGGGTGGCGCAACGGCCCATCGATTGAACAGCGTCCTGCGCCTGCCAGCTTTTTTATTCTTGAATAAAAACCGGCGCAAATCCGCCGCCTGATGTGCGGAAGTTCGTAATCTGCCCCTGGTAGAGGCGCGCTGCCAACAATTGAACTTTGCCACTGTAACTGTAAGCGCGGACGTCCATTTTCAGCGAAGTCGGCTTTTCATCCAATATAAGCCCGCGCGCGCTGGGCGCCACCTGCTCCTGAGCGACGTAATGAGCCTGCAGTATTTCGTGCCACACCCGTTTGGTCAGTTTGTCTCCGCGGTAGGCCGCCTTACCGCCATACCCGGCGACAGGCTTGAAAAACCAATTTTTTCGCTCTCTCCACAAGCGCTCCGCATTTTCCGCGGTCACCGCGAAAGTCCGGGGAACAGTGGCCAAAATGATATTGCGGTCGGCTGCGCTGATTTCCAAGCGTGCCAAGGTCTCTGCATCGCTCAACAGAATCAGATTGCGTTTGTCGGCGTAAAGGGCGTGCAGATGGGGATTGGGAGTCACCACCACCGCACCCGCTTGATAGGCCTCGTTCAGTGCGCGGCTGCTTGCGTCGGCCAGCGCAAAATCCGTCAGCCGGTTGTATACCAAATCGATGGACCGCCCCGCGTACTCGAGTCTTCCATCGTGATAAACGAGATTGTCTGGCGCTGTGATGACAGCTTCTATGCCGTGCGCTTCAAACACGCGCTGCGCTATGCGGAATTCCGGATAGAGAAATTGTTCCAGTGGTTCACTGTCAACGATCGCAATGCGCTTCAAGGGCTGATTGCCACGCTGCAGGCGCCACTCTTGGAGAAACATGGCTGCGAACTGCTGATATAAAGTGTCCTTTTCGGCATTAAATGAGCGGTTCAGGGGCGAGCAGCAGGCAGTCTGAGCGCTCAACAGCAGGGCGTTCAGAAAAGCCCCGCCGGCGTTGGTATTGATTTCAATCAGCTTGGGGCGTTGGTGATGCAGGTGGAAGTCATACCCCATGAAGACACCGGCAATTCCGGGATTGAAGTGTGCATTGGGGTGGAATCGGGGAGTTACGATTTGCCTAAAAGAAGGCGCTGCAATGGCGCGCTCCATGGCGGCGATACTCTCCATCATCCGCTCCATATCCATGCGGGAAATAAACGTCGCTATGGAGGAAAAAAACTCGTGCTGCCCTTGAAACAGGTGGCCAAGATCATCGTTGCGCAACATCTCCTCGAGTCTCTGCCGATCCAGCGTCTTGCAGAAACACGTTTGATTCAGCTCGGCGGCGGGCAGGTGGTCGTGTGGACCGCACGTTGGCGTCAGAGCGGGTGGGTCATTCATAGCGCTCACGACTGTCGAGGGGAGTTGGCGCCGCGGCGCGCCGGCGCGGAAGCGCAGCGGACAATAGCGCTGCGGCGCTCATAAAAATTGCTGAAACCACGAGACACATGGTCAATCCGGCGCTTTGATAAATCCAACCGGAAAGCAGCGTGCCGATCAGTCGGCCCATAGCGTTGGACATATAATAAAAACCTACATCGAGGGAAGTCCCATCTTCCTTAGCATAATGCACGATCAGGTAGCTGTGAATCGCAGAATTGATTGCGAAAACGACGCCAAAGATGCATAACCCCGCCACCACAGTGGAAGTATAGGTGTAGGTCAAGACCGCGAGGCCGGTGGTGAGCAGGGCGAGAAGCCACGCCCAGCCCGCGGCCGAGCGGCCGTCCGGCGCCGGTTGACCGAGAAAATGCAACAGCGCGGGTGCAGCTGCTTGAACGATTANNGAAAATCCCATTGCAGCTCGGTGGCTAAAAATACTGGCAGCGCGACTACAAACCAAATATCGCGTGCGCCAAATAAAAATACTCGCGCGGCCGACAATCCGTTGACGGCGCGACTGGTGGCAAATATCTGTCGAAACGGCATTTTACCTTTAGCCCTACCCAAATCCTGCCTCAGCAACAACAGACTGCTCAATCCAGTCAGCAACAAGGCACAAGCGAGCGTCCAGATGGCGCCGCGAAACCCAAGCCAAACCAGCAATAAACCACCGAGAAAAAAGCCCATTCCTTTGAGTGCGTTTTTCGATCCCGTGAGCAGAGCGACCCACTTGAATAATCGGCCGTGCTGCTCCGGCGGCACCAACACTTTGATGGCACTCTTCGCGCTCATTTTATTGAGATCTTTGGCAATGCCGGATAAGGATTGAGCGGCCATTACCCACGGAGCCGTTAGCACTGCTACAGGTGCTGTGAGCATCAATAAAGCGATAACTTGCAGGAACAAGCCGAGGTTCATGGTGCGATTCAAACCCATCCGCGCACCCCAGTAGCCGCCGACCAAATTCGTCACCACGCCGAAAATTTCATAAAACAAAAATAGCCCGGCGATTTGCAACGGGCTGTAGCCCAGTTGGTGAAAGTGCAAAACCACTAACATACGCAACCCGCCGTCGGTCAAGGTGAACACCCAGTAATTCCCGGTGATCAGCGCGTATTGGCCGAGGCGGCTGGTCAAAACCATGGTCAAAGGTCCGCCGCGCCTNNGTACCAGGCGTAGATCTTCACCTGAGTGCCGTTGACGACCATTGTAGAAAGCGCGTCCACAATCGAAGAGCGCGGGTCGCCACAATAATCCGAGGAAACCAGCGGCTTCTCTTCGTAGCCGAGAATATTTTTCAGCTCGCGCTCGCTTGCGGCCTTTAGGAAACCATTAACTTCCTCGGGCGTTGTCGGTCGCTCGACTTCAAATACACAGTCTGTTAGTGAGGCATTGGCAAGCGGAACCCTAACTGCGTGCCCATTGAGGCGGCCGCGCAACTCGGGAAAAATTTCTGCAATGGCGGTGGCCGACCCAGTGCTGGTGGGAATCAGGTTGGCGCCAGAGGCACGGGCCCGGCGCAGATCCTTGTGAGGTTGGTCGAGTATCGACTGGGTATTGGTCAGGTTATGGATCGTGGTGATGGCACCATGGCGAATTCCGAGGTTTGCATGAATCACCTTAACAATGGGCGCCAGGCAATTTGTTGTACAGGACGCGGCGGTAACAATCCGGTGCTGCGTTGGATCGAAGCGCGAATCATTGATCCCCATGACAATATTCAACGCGCCTGGTTCTTTTACCGGCGCGCTGACCACGACGCGTTTTACCCCTTGGTCTAAAAAGGCCTGCAACAGCTCCATTGATTTCATTTTTCCGCTGGCTTCGATGACGAGATCGCACTCGCTCCAGTCCGTCTCCGCGATGGTTTTATTGGCCGTCATCCGGATGGACTGGCCGTCAACTGTCAGGGCCCCTCCGAGCGTTGATACCTCCGCCGGCCAAATTCCCTGCACGGAATCGAATTTCAGAAGATGGGCAAAGGTGGCCGCGTCCGCGGCGGGGTCGTTGATCTGGAAAAATTCGAATTCGGGCCACTGCCACGAGGCGCGCAAAACAAGCCGGCCAATTCGCCCGAATCCATTGATGCCCACTTTGATTTTTTTCACTGTGTTCTCCGCAATTAACAACAAGACCGCATTCGCTCAGGACGGCCACCCATGCGGCAAAGTCTCGCGCGATCGATTGCGACGTACGAGGAATTGGCGCGCGCGGTTTCCGCCAGCAGGTTGGCTGCCCAGTCGGGAAGGTCGGGGTTTAAACGGTAATAAATCCATTGCCCTTGGCGGCGATCCAGCACAATGCCGTGCCTGCGCAGCAGCGCTAAATGTCGGGAAACTTTCGGCTGAATCTCCTCCAGCGCCGCCATGAGCTCGCACACGCAGAGTTCCCCTTCCAGCTGGAGGAGAATCAAAGATTTCAACCGGGTGGTATCGGCGAAGCACTTGAAAAGGAGTAGGGGATCGGTCATGGCGTGGTCCGTTTAGGCGCCAAGACAATATATGAATTTTCATATATGCGTCAACTTTCGCTAGGTCGCCCGGCGTCTACACAGGGCTTAGCGGGTGAGCGCATGCCGACTTCTTGGCGCACGAGATGAGTTCCTGACAGATGGTTTCGCTCTGAATCCTTTCCCTCGGTGTGAATCGACGTAATCGAGCGAACCCAAATGCCAATGAGTGAAAATCGCTCGGGAATCGCGCCGCAAGTGATTATAATTGCGCCCCCGGCAGGGGGGCCTGACACCTCTCCCACTGCCGCTCTGCTTTTGTCATTTTCATTCGACACAGTCTCCCTGTGCAGCGCCCTAGGTGTTCTTGCCTGGAAATCGAATGGCCGAGAATATTGATCCACACATGCAATCGCGACCTACTGAATTTATTATTGGTGAAGGTCAAATGGCGGCGCGGATGCGCGCGCACAATTGGCAAGCCACTTCTCTCGGGCCACCGGAAACTTGGCCGCACAGTCTGAAGACGATGGTACGCGTCATGCTCACCTCCCGGTTTGCCATGTGGCTGGGCTGGGGACCTGAGTTGCTGTTTTTTTGCAACGACGCCTATCTTCCGACCTTGGGTGTCAAACATACCTGGGCGCTCGGCGAACCCTCCGCCAAAGTGTGGGCGGAGGCATGGCCAACGGTGGGACCTATGATCGATGAGGTGATGCGCACCGGCATCGCCAGTTGGAATGAGGACATGCTGCTGTTGCTTGAGCGCAGCGGCTCGCCCGAGGAAACCTATCACACGTTTTCCTACAGCCCGGTGGCGGATGATGCGGGAAATACTGCCGGAATGTTTTGTGTTGTCACCGAGGAAACCCAGCGCGTAATCTCTCAGCGGCGCACGGGGACGCTGCACAATTTGGCGGCGGCGCTCAACGCTGCGACCGAGGAGGATGACGTTTGGCAGGCGACGGCTGAACAACTCGAAACAAATCTGCGCGACCTCCCTTTTACTTTGACCTATCTCTTTGACGACGCGCGGCAGGCGCGTTTGGTGAGCACAACGGGAGTTGAGCCAGGGCACCCGGCGGCGCCGGAAACGCTTGTGCTAGGGCGAGAGCAGGGGTGGCCGTTGGAGGCGATCGCCGCTGAGGTCGCACCCGTTAGGGTCGCGGATCTAGCGGGTCGATTCAGCGTTTTGCCCACCGGGGCCTGGCCGAAGCCGCCCCAGGAAGCGCTGATCATTCCTCTCAAAACCCAGGGGCAAGACCAGCCGGCGGGTGTTTTTATCGCCGGGTTGAATCCCCTGCGCCCAGTCGATCGCGATTACGAAGCTTTTGTAGAGCTGGTCGCTAACCAGATTGCCTCCAGCTTGGGTAACGCCCGCGCCTACGAAGAGGCGCGTCAGCGGGCGGAAGCCCTGGCGCAGCTCGACCGCGCGAAAACCGTTTTCTTTTCCAACGTGAGCCATGAATTTCGCACGCCGCTCACCATGATGCTCGGACCGCTGGAGGAGGCACTCGCCGACCCGGGGCTTGATCCGGTCGGACGTGAGCGGCTGCTGCTGGTGCAACGCAACGGCGCGCGCCTGCTCAAGCTTGTCAATTCGCTGCTCGACTTCTCGCGCATCGAGGCCGGTCGTATGGTCGCGTCCTACGTCCCCACCGATCTCGCTGCGGTCACCGCCGAACTGGCGAGCAATTTTCGCTCCGCCATGGAACAGGCGGGATTGCAATTAATTGTCGATGCCGAGCGCCTGTCCCAACTCGTTTATGTCGATGGGGACATGTGGGAAAAAATTATTCTCAACCTGCTGTCAAACGCTTTCAAATTTACTTTTGCGGGTGAGATCCGCGTCATCGTTCGTGAGACCGGCGACTGCGTTCAAGTGACCGTGCGCGATACAGGTACAGGAATTCCGGCTGCGGAATTGCCGCGCATGTTTGACCGGTTCCACCGCATCGAGGGCGCGCGCGGCCGCAGTTTCGAAGGCAGCGGTATAGGTCTTGCGCTGGTGCAGGAGCTGGTGCACATGCACGGCGGGACCATTGCCGTCAGCAGCGAGGAAGGCCAAGGAACGTCTTTCGTTATTTCTGTGCCTTTCGGCAAGACTCATTTGCCACCGGAGCATGTGGCAGCTGCTGCCGCCGAAATGGTGAATTCGGCCCGCACTGCCAGTTATGTCGCCGAGACCGTCAGCTGGCTGCCGGGCGCCGCCGAAAATTCCGCCGTCACCGCACCTGCGGCCGAAGAGCGCGCTTATATTTTGCTGGCGGATGACAACGCGGATATGCGCAAGTACGTCGGCCGGTTGATTCGCTCGCGCCACGAGTGCACCCTGGCCGCGGACGGCATGGAAGCACTCGAGGCNNATTCGCCGCCGGCGGCCGGATTTGCTCTTGACCGATGTCATGATGCCGCGCATGGACGGTTATTCGCTGATTCAAGAGATCCGACGAGAACCAAGTCTGCGCGACTTGCCGGTGATAGCGCTGTCCGCGCGCGCCGGCGAAGAGGCGCGCATCGA
>DJFO01000292.1:3599-3780 GCA_002432555.1 Marinagarivorans sp. UBA5870 | reverse complement strand
CTACTGCATGTATCCGCTGCGCGCCACCCGCTTGCAAGCGGCGCTCAAAACCGCGCGCGGCAACCGCAAAGAATTAGTCGAACAAATCCAGACCTCGTTTGAAAAACGCCTGCAAAAAGAAAGTATCAACGCCATTGTGATTGGCCGGGAAAAACACTTATTCAGCATCTACGAAAAGATG
>DJFO01000292.1:0-3553 GCA_002432555.1 Marinagarivorans sp. UBA5870 | reverse complement strand
CACCTGCTACCGCGTGCTGGGCGTGGTGCACAACCTCTACAAACCTGTAACCAGTGAGTTCAAGGATTACATTGCCATCCCCAAAACCAATGGTTACCAGTCGCTACATACTGTGCTGGTAGGCATGCACGGGGTGCCGATCGAAGTGCAAATCCGCACCAAGGAAATGGACGAAATGGCCAACAGCGGTATCGCCGCCCATTTCCTGTACAAATCCAATAGTGACGAACCGGTCAACGCCAGCCACAACCGCGCGCGCCAATGGGTGCAGGGTTTGCTGGAAATGCAGAAAAATGCCGGCAACTCCCTCGAATTCATCGAGAACGTGAAAATCGACCTCTTTCCCGACGAGGTCTATGTATTTACCCCCAAGGGCAAAATTGTCGAGCTGCCCACCGGCGCCACACCGGTCGATTTTGCCTACGCCGTGCATACCGATGTCGGCAATACCTGCGTTGCCTGCCGCATTAATGACCGCATGGCGCCACTGTCGCAACCGCTGCAATCCGGGCAAAAGGTGGCGATTATCACCGCTCAAGGCGCGCAGCCGAATCCCAGCTGGCTCAATTTTGCAGTGTCAGCCAAGGCGCGTTCAGCGATTCGTCACTACCTCAAACACCAGCGCCATCATCAATCGGTCAGCTTGGGCAAACGCATGCTCAGCCGCGCCCTGAGCGAAATCCAGTTGGACCTGGAACATTTGCCCGAGGAGCTGCAGCAAAAACTGCTGAGCGGCGCGCAACTGGAGTCCATGGATAAACTCTATGAAGAGATAGGCCTGGGCAACAAAGTGGTTTATTCGCTGGTGAAATTGCTGCAGCCGGATGCCGAACTCAAGCCGCGCTCCGGCTCTGCTAACTCGGCGATTACCATCGATTCCGCCGAAGGCATGATGATCNNGATCAGTTTTGCGCGCTGCTGCCGCCCGATTCCAGGCGACCCGATTATCGGCCATGTCAGCTCCGGTAAAGGCTTGGTGATTCACCAGGACACTTGCCGCAATATCGCCGAGATTCGCAATTACCCCGATAAAATCAGCCAGGTTAACTGGGCTGCTACCGTCAGCGGTGAGTTTTTGGTGGACGTGCGCGTGGAAGTGGAAAGCGAGCGCGGCATTATCGCCACCCTCGCCACCCGCATCACCGAACAGGGCGCAAGTATTGAGCACATCAACGTGCACGAGCGCGACGCTCACAACAGCGTGATCCACCTGTGTATCGGCGTACACAACCGCATCCATCTCGCCAACATCATGCGCCGCATCCGCACCCTGAGTTTTGTGATTCGCGTGAATCGCTCTAAAAATTAATCACTCACCATTAAGGTTTCCCCATGACCAACAAAGCCATTATCCACAGCGATAACGCTCCCGCCGCTATAGGTACTTATTCACAGGCGGTGAAAGTCAACAACACCGTTTACCTCTCCGGCCAAATTCCGCTCGACCCGAAAACCATGCAATTGGTGGATGGCGATTTTGCTGCCCAAGCCCATCAGGTTTTCAAAAACCTCGCTGCCGTGTGTGAAGCCGCCGATGGCAGTTTGAAAGACATAGTCAAACTCAACATCTACCTCACCGATCTGGCCAACTTCCCAATCGTGAATGAAGTCATGGGCCAGTATTTCCAACCGCCCTACCCGGCGCGAGCCGCTATCGGCATCAACCAATTACCACGCGCTTCACTGATTGAAGCAGATGGGATTATGGTGATCTAACTCATCACAACCGTTTAACAAAAAGGCCGATCAGATTGCTCTGATCGGCCTTTTTGTTGCTCAGAAAACCGATTTACTTTTTCAGTGTCGCCTTGGGATTAGGCAAATCCGTAATCGTGCCTGCACCCAATTCCGCCGCCAAACCGACGGACTCGTGTAGAGTCGGATGGGCGTGGATGGTGAGGGCGATATCTTCCACGCTCGCGCCAAACTCCAGCGCCAGGGTCAGTTCACCCAACAGTTCACCGGCGTGCACACCAACCAAACCGGCACCCAGCAGGCGATCGGTTTTGGCGTCGTAAATCAACTTGGTTTTGCCTTCGCTGCGGTCGGCGGCTATGGCGCGGCCGCTGGCGCCCCAAGGGAAAACGGCGGTTTTGTAGTCCAGCCCCTGTTGTTTGGCTTCTTTTTCGGTTAGGCCGACCCAGGCGATTTCCGGGTTGGTGTAGGCGATGGAGGGAATCGCCATAGGGTCAAAGGCGTGTGGATGACCGGCAACACCTTCGGCGGCAGCATGGCCTTCGTGGGTGGCTTTGTGCGCAAGCATGGGTTGGCCGATGATGTCACCAATCGCATAAATGTGCGGCACATTGGTTTGCAGGTATTGGTTGACGGCGATAAACCCGCGCTCATCCACATTGACCCCGGCTTTTTCGGCGGCGATCAATTTACCGTTAGGCACCCGGCCGACGGCGACCAATACGCCGTCAAACTGACGGGGTTCGGCGGGGGCATTGGCGCCGCTAAAGGCTACTTCAATCGCCTCAGGCTTAGCGGTTACGGCTTCCACTTTGGTGGAAAGCAGCACTTCAAATTTGCCACTGGTGTATTTGTTATAGACCGCAATCAGGTCTTTGTCGGCGGCGGGCACCAGTTGGTCGGCAAACTCTACGACCGTCACTTTACTGCCCAGGGCTTCGTATACTGTGGCCATTTCCAAACCGATAATACCGCCGCCAATTACCAGCAGGCGCGGTGGTACCGAGCGCAGTTCAAGGGCTCCAGTTGAGTCAAAAATGCGCGGATCTTCGGGGATAAAGGGCAGTTTTACGCTGCGCGAACCGGCGGCGATAATGGCGTGCTCGAAGTCGATCAGGGTAGTTTCATCGCCCTTGACCACTTGTAATTGATTGGCGCCGGTAAAACTTCCGTAGCCTTCTACCACCCGCACCTTGCGGCCTTTGGCCATGGCACCCACGCCGGACACCAGCTTGCTGACTACTGAATCCTTATAGGCGCGCACCTTGTCGAGGTCATAACTTACCGGGCCCATGGTCAGGCCGAGGTTGCTGACATGGTGCGATTCGTTCATCACCTCAGCGACATGCAGCAGTGCCTTGGAGGGAATACAACCGACGTTCAAACACACCCCGCCGAGGCTGGAATAGCGCTCGACCAGGGTGACTTCCAGGCCGAGGTCAGCGGCACGGAAGGCGGCGGAATAACCGCCGGGGCCGCTGCCGAGTACAACGAGTTGGGTTTTAATGGCGGTCATGTGCTGCTCCTTTGGACGAGGGAAATAGGTAAGAGGGCGAGCTTAAAAGAAACTGAAACCCACCTGAAAGAGTTTTTCTACATCGCGGATATGTTTCTTTTGCAACAGAAACACTATGACGTGGTCGCCGGATTGCACCACCACATCGTCGTGGGCGATAACCACTTCGTCGCCGTCCGGCCCTTGGCGCACAATCGCACCTATGTTGGCACCTTCGGGCAGATCTATATCTTCCAGCGCCTTGCCGACCACCTTGGATGACTTGGCGTCGCCGTGGGCGATAATTTCAATCGCCTCAGCCGCCCCGCGGCGCAGTGAGTGAACGTTCACTATATCGCCGCG
>DJFO01000105.1:2075-17092 GCA_002432555.1 Marinagarivorans sp. UBA5870 | reverse complement strand
GTTCCAGTTCTTCCAGCAGCTCGAGCTCTTCCAGCTCTAGCAGCAGTTCGAGCTCGTCCAGTTCGTCGAGCAGCAGTTCCAGTTCTTCCAGCAGCTCGAGTTCGTCCAGTTCCAGCCGCAGTTCGAGCTCGTCCAGTAGCTCGTCCGGCGTCGCGCTGACAGTATCGGTCGCACCCTTTGTTGGCGAAGTGGTTGGCTCAGTGGTCCCGGCAAGTGGCACCCTCACTTTTGATCCGCAGCTCCCGCTGACGGACGCGGTGGCCAACCTTTATCAAGACGAACAGCTGGTAGTCGCCGTGCCGTTGCTTGATTTGACATCCTGGCAACAGACCCCGACGTCTTACAGTGTTGCCGTCCCGCTGCCACAGGAATTGCAGCCAGGCGCTTATAGCTTGGCTGTCGAGGTTACCGATTCGATCCGCACGGCGGTCAGCGCGCGGGAACCCTTCCTCTACCGTCCTTTTATGGCGCCGCAGATTTCAGTGCAGCCGCTGCCCCACAACACGGTGATCGGTGATTTAACGGTTTCGGGCAGCGTCAGCTGGGATCCTGCCCTGAGCGGGCAGGGCGTGACGCAGGTGGCAGGGGAGCTCTACTTTGCTGTGAACGATGCCACCCCAGTCGCGGAATTTAGCTTACCGGTGACGGGCAGTACCTTTACGCTAACGGCGGTGAGCGATTTGTTCCCGCAGGATGGCGATTATTTCCTGGTGCTGAACGCGACTGACTCAGCCGGTACGTCGGCCGCACCTGTGACGGTCCATTTCGAACATCTTCAGTCCGACGAGGCGCTTTACATGCCGATGGACGGCCTGATCGATGGTTTCTTGCCGGACTCCGCGGGAACACCCAACCAAGGGACTGTCTCCGGTTCCTTGGAAAACCGTTTTGAACCAGGCGCTGTCGGCAATTCCCTGAAATTCTCCGAAGATATTGCCGCTGAGACTTTTGTCACTCTGGCTGATCAGGCGGAACTGGACCTGGGCACCAGCGACTTTTCCATTTTCGCGTGGGTGAAGACCAGCAGAACCGGGACCATCCAATCCATTCTCGAGAAACGGTTCACCGCGCCTGAAACAGTTCCAGGTTATACGTTTTATATTGCTCCGTCCGGTGGCCCTGCTCTGCAAATGGTGAGCGTGGTTGAAACAGGCGGCGTGACCTTCAGCAACTACGAGAGCACACCCCAGGCTAACGGCCCATCTATCATCGCCAACGACGGCAAGTGGCACCACGTGGGTGNNGGACGGAAGAGTTATCAGCTCTTTCAATCCAACCCGCCATATGGCCTCGCTCAACAATAGTGAGCCCCTGTATATCGGCAAACACATTACCTGGCCCGATCGCCTCTTCGTCGGCAACATGGACGATATACTCGTCACCAAGCGAGTGTTGAACGACGCCGAAATCCAGGAGCTGCTCGCTGATGGGGCGTTCCCGTCTATTCAGCTAGAAACACCGGTGCTGACCGCTGGTGAACCCCTAGAGGTATTTGCAGCGTTGAAGATCGCCGGCGATGTTCAGCTGCAGCCGGCAGTACCTGCGCGAGATTTCACTCTATCCGTTCTGCAAGACGGGCAGGTTCTCAGTGAATTGGACCTGATCGGGGGGTTGGATGAGACAACCGGCGAGTTCTCCCATGATTTTACCTTCAGTGACGATCTTGAAGCAGGTGCCTATGTATTGCGACTGGCTGTCAGTGATGCACGCGGCAGGACGAACCAGGTGGATATCCCTGTTCGATTCTCCCGCCTGCGCACCCCGACACTGACCCTTGTCGCTAATCCGAAAGGGGACGAATCCCGACTGGGTGGGCCTTACACGGCGGGCTACACCGTTGATCCGCGGATTGAATCCATGACCCTGACCGGGCGCATAAACTACGCGGACGGCACTTTTGCTGCAATTCCGCTGCAGCTTGAATCGCCGTTGCCGCCGTCCGGTGGCGTTTCTTTTGACATCGCAGATGCGCAAGTCAAACCTGGCCGCAATGAAATCGTCGTCACTCTGGACGATGGTTATAATCCGCCCGTACTGGCGAGAACCGAAATTAATTTCTCGGCTCCGGTGGTAACCATTACCGCGCCGCTGAATAATGCATCGATTCCCGGCGGAACGGCGAACGTCCAGTTTCGTGTTACCTATACAGGTGTGAATCCTAATCCGGGCAGTTTACCGAGCGCGCAGGTGTCGCTGAATAACGTTGCACAGCCCAATAAAACACCCGCTGGCACACCAACCACTGGTTTATTTCAGTATTCTTTCAGTGCCGACGAATTGCGGGAAGGTGGCAATACGGTCGGTATCCAGGTGGCGGATTTCAGGGTTCCGGAGGTGCGCAGCGCCCCGGCGAATATCAGCTTCAACTACTTCAATCTGCCCAGTGTCCAGATTGATAGCCTTGGCAATGCCAATCTGCCGTCAGGCGCCGATGTGCCAATTACTGTAACCACCGCAATCGCTGGCGGCGGCCAGATCGCGCGTCTCGAATTAAGCGTCGGCAATACAGTTGTGCCGGACTTGTTCAGCCAGGCGAATCTGCTGGGCCAATTGAGCGCTACTATACCAGCCAGGTATTTTGTTCCGGGCAATAACACCGTACGTGTTAGGGTTTTCAGCGCGAACAATGTCGAAGGAACCCCAGCCACTCAAACCTACGCATACCAGGCGGCGTTTGATTTCACTATTATTTCTCCATCGGCTGCTGCGCCATTTGAAATAAGCCAGACCTCGGTACAGGTTACGTTTGACAGCGTAAACTTCGTGAATAGTATCGATGGCACTATCTCTATTAATGGAGTCAGAGCGGTAGCTTTTACCGGGACTGGGGCAGGCCCACGCTTTTCCGTGGCCCTGCCTCATGGGTCCTTTACCGCCAATTCATCGAATACGCTGCAGATAACAGCGACTTCGAATGGCCAGTCCGTTACGAAATCAGTGACATTTAATACGACTGGCGAGGGGGGGAATTTACCGGACGGCAGTGATGTGGTGGTGTTTAACGATTCCAACGCTTTTTTAAGTGAGCACACCCAGAACCAGCCATTTTTCGAAAACCTGATGGTATTTGGTAGTTCCGCATTTCAATCAAGTCGCTCCGTCGTTATGTTTGACAATCGATTGACAGAGGAATGTGCTTCCGTCGGTCAGTGCAACCAGGGGCGTGCTATTCTCCAAACGATCGCGCGCCGCAATGGTTTGACCTTCAACGACATTACGGCCACATCCGATGCCGTTTATCGCAGTATCGGCAGCAATGTGAGAATAATCTTCCTGTTCGGAATGATTGACGGGTTGGCGACTGCTGAGATGGATAGTTTGAGGAGTTTCGTGCTGGGCGGAGGCAGAGTAGTGTTCATTGGAGATCACCCTGGCGCCACCACACTAGCGAATCCGAACACGCTTAACACTATTTATAGCCGCCTGGGAATAAGCGTCAGAAATATAGTCATCAATGGGGCGACGAACAACGAGACGCTCCTGCCGAATTCCTTGGCTGTTCACCCGGTTTTAAATGGAATCGAAGAGCTATTTATAGGTGGTGGCGGAGCTACCACCTATGGTGCCGGCGCTTTACCGCTGTTTATCGCGGACCGGGGCCCGGTGGTGATTGTGGCGAAAATACCGGGTGCGGCCCAGTGATTGGTCGCACCGCTAATCCGCCTTGCTGTTAAAAAGTCCCATCTGCGCACTCGAGGAACTTTGTTGCTCCGCCCTAGACAACATGCATTTTGCAGGTTCGTCATCGGGGCGGTAGCCCAAGACGGAGAGTGCTTCATATAAATTCTTTTTTACGGCAGAGTTGTCTATTGCCGGGGCATGATTCTGTTTGCTCAATTTATTTCCATGTTCATCCCGGATCACCGGAATATGCGCGTAGCTGGGCGGCTTTTTGCCGAGTATGTGGTAGAGGAAAATCTGCCGCGCGGTAGTGTCGAGCAAATCATCCCCGCGCACCACATCTGTAACGCCCTGGTCTATATCATCCACCACCACCGCAAGCTGATAGGCGAATAATCCATCTCTGCGGTGGACGACAAAATCGCCGCTTATTTTTTCAATCTCTTCGGATTGCGTGCCGCGGATTCCATCACGGAATTCAATCCGATTGCGGATTTGCCGGAAGGCATCGGGTAGGTCGGTGACTTTCAGGCGCAATGCACAAGGTTCCCCGGCGCTCGGGGGGTGACGACGGCAACGTCCGTCATAGGGGCCATGCAGCGTTGCCAAACGCGCCCGGGAGCAGTTGCAGGGGTAAATCAAATCAAGTTTCTTCAGTTCGTGCAGGCATTCCCAATAGGCTGCCGAGCGTTGGCTCTGATAGCGTACTTCGCCGTCCCAATGCAGTCCGTGGACTTCGAGTGTGTGTTTGATGGCGTCCGCCGCGCCCGGCGGCTCGCGGGGCGGATCTATGTCTTCGATGCGCAGCAGCCACCTGCCGCCATGCTGCTTCGCATCCAGGTAACTGGCGAGTGCGCAGACGAGCGAACCGAAGTGCAGGGGACCGGTGGGTGAGGGTGCAAAGCGGCCGATATAGGGGCGTGGCATCACAGAAGGCGGCTTGAGTACTTTGCGCTAACGTGAGCGTACTGAACAAAAGGGCCGGCATACCGGCCCTGTCTGGCGTCAGCCCATCACTTGCTTTTCTTTGATTTCATCGATGGTTTTGCAGTCGACACAGAGGGTGGCAGTGGGGCGAGCTTCCAAGCGGCGTATGCCGATTTCAACACCGCAGGCATCACAGAATCCGTAACTGTCGCTCTCGATCAATTCTAGCGTTTTGTCGATTTTTTTAATCAGTTTGCGTTCCCGATCGCGGGTGCGCAATTCCAGGCTGAATTCTTCTTCTTGGCTCGCCCTGTCAGCAGGGTCGGGGAAATTGGCCGCTTCGTCTTTGAGGTGATTCATGGTGCGATCCACTTCTTCCATTAATTCGCGTTTCCATGCCAGCAGGAGCTTTTTGAAATGCTCCCGCTGTTTTTCATTCATGTATTCCTCACCTTTGTGTAAGGCGTAAGGTTCGATACCGTGGAGGGAGAAATTAGTGGTTTCGGGCATTGTTGTTGAGCCTCTACAATATTGCGTTTGCTGCATCCTCGCTCGTCTGCGTCAGGTGTCGGGTCGCTGCGCCGAACGTGCGTCTAATGCCGGTTTCGTCTTGTCACTTCGGTATCGCCAGACCGGTCTACAATCCCCGTGGCCGGTCGGCCAAGGCGAGAAAACTATCAGATTCCCCGGCAGGGCGCCAGCTTTTTGTCGACGCGAAAGAGGCGTGCTTTCGCCCTTCTTCCCGCAGCTATACTACCGGCCTTTATATACCCGGATCTTCTCCTATGCGCTTTAAACAACCCCTCGTGCAGGCCGTGCTGGTTCAACGTTATAAACGTTTCCTAGCGGATGTTCGTCGGGATGATGGCGAAGTGATGACGATTCACTGCCCGAATACCGGCAGCATGAGGAATTGTTTAGTCCCAGAGGCGCCCGTGTGGTATTCGATATCGGAAAACAGCAAACGCAAATACGCAGCCACCTGGGAGATTGCTACCACTCCTATGGGGCACCTGGCCGGGATCAATACCTCTCGCGCCAACACCTTAGTATATGAAGCGCTGGAAGCAGGCCTGGTGCCCCACTTGCAAAGTTTCACTACGCTGCGTTCCGAGGTTCGGTATGGTGTGGAGGGCAGCCGCGTTGATTTCCTCTTGGAGCTCAACAGTCAGAATGTGTATATAGAAGTAAAAAACGTTACGCTGTGCGAAGCTGCTGGAGCGGGTTATTTCCCCGACACGGTCAGTGACCGCGGCTCTCGGCATTTGCGTGAGTTGACCAGAATTGTCGAGCAAGGAAATAGGGGCGTACTGATTTACTGTGTCCAACATTCAGGTGTCGATTCCGTGGCACCGGCGCGACATATAGATCCGGCTTATGCCCGCGCATATGCGGATGCACGCGCCGCCGGAGTCGAAGTCTATGCCCTGGGCGCCAGTCTGTCGCCCTCGGAAATCGTACTTAATCGATTATTGCCGATTGCAGAATGACGCACTCGTAGGCAGGCGGATCGTATCCCCATCAATGCGAAAAGGGACCGGGATCAAAAACTGCCCGACGCACGGACCCGAGATGCATTCTCCGGTGTCCGGCAGAAATAAAGCGCCGTGGGTTGCGCACCGCAAGAGCTCATTCTCCGCATCCATAAATTGATCCGGCAGCCATTCTAAGGGTATTCCCAGGTGAGGGCATTGGTTGCGGTAGACGTAATAATCTTGCTGCTGCCGGACCACCAGATAGCGCTGCGCTCCGCAAGTAAATCCGCGCGCGCCGCCATCTGGAATATCAAGGGTCCGGCATAAGGGGTGCACAGTCAGGCATGTGCTCGAGTGAGCTTGCCGTTTTCCAGATGCTCGGCTTCTTTCACCAGACGCGCTTTAAGGTCAGGTGGAAGGTCGTTCCAGTGTACGTCCATCAACGCACCCTGAAGCGCATAAAGCATAACCTTGGAGACATGGATGCCCCGGGCCTTGATTCGGCAATAGGCTTGTACGGGCCCCATCTCCGCCAGGTCTTCGTAAGTATTGATGCCAATGGCTTGCAGTATATTGACGGAAGCCATACCCAAATTCTTAAGTTCGAGCAATTCGCTGTGGGCGAGGTTTACGTTGTTCATTGTGCATCCTTTATTATTATCTTCTGATCGGCGCGTTGCCTTTGTTAAAACGAGCGTTTGTGCGGCTTCTCCTTCTGGTCGGTGGCACTTCCTTGTATAACTGTAGTGCAAATTCGGCGGAGGGCCAGCCATTCGCATTGCCAGTCCGACGCGCAAGCATAGTACAAACTGATGCCATAAGCCGGTGAAAATTTACTACATTTTTCCTATATGTCCTACGTCAAATCCAAAAAAAATTTAGATATCGCGATTTTATCCGGGCGGAGTGAGCAGCACTTGGTAGAATTCACGGGGCTTCGTGTCCATGCAGCGGTCGTTCAACCCTTAGTCGCCCTGGTAGATGATGCGGCTAAGGCAGGTTTCGATCTCGCAGTCGCCAGCGCATTCCGGTCTTTTGAGCGTCAGTGTGTTATTTGGAATGAAAAAGCAACGGGTCGCCGACAGCTCCTTGCCGCGGATGAGTCCATTTTGGACAGCAGCCGTTTATCACCGGAAGAGCTCATGTTTGCAATTCTGAGATGGTCCGCTCTGCCTGGGTTTTCGAGGCATCATTGGGGCACTGACATCGACGTCTATGACCGCAGCGCCATCCCCGAGGGTTATCGGCTGCGTCTTACCCTAGAGGAAACCGTCGGAGGGGGTCCGTTGGCGCCCTTCCATTTGTGGCTGGACGATTATCTTAAATCTCATGACGGCTTTTTTCGTCCGTACACCCGCCCGTGGGGGGGGATTTCCCCTGAACCGTGGCATCTCAGCTACGGCCCTGTCGCTGCGGAATTTCAGCAGGCTCAGGACCCGCAAATTTTGAAAGCGCTTATAGCGTCGATAGACATCGCGCTGAAGGACGCCATTCTTCGGCATTTTGACGAGATTTTCGAGCGTTTCGTCTGGATTCCCTGGGAACTCTATCCGAGTTCATGTCGCCCGCCATGCTGATCATCTTTGATTGTGACGGGGTCCTGGTGGACAGCGAAACCTTGGCTGCTGAGATCTTTGCCCACCAACTGGATCAGTTCGACATACCCTTGTCCGCGGCAGAGTGTGAACAACGTTTTCGGGGGCACACCTTGACCTATTGCATGTCGCAGCTGAATCGCACCTTCCCTGGAATTTTGCCAGTCGACTTTCTGGATCAACTGTCGGANNTTTGCCGAGCGGCTGCAGGCGGTAGAAGGTGTGGAGGGGGTATTGCGCTGGCTGCTGGCGAAAAACTACCCGTTCTGTGTGGCCAGCAATGGGCACGCGAATAAAATTCGGCACTCGCTGAAGACGACCGGACTGCTCGCTTACTTTGAGGAGAGGTGCTTTTCAGCTGACTCAGTGGTCGAGGGTAAGCCGGCCCCGGATCTGTTTCTTTATGCGGCTAGACAAATGGGTAGCTCAGCTCAGCGAAGTATAGTCGTGGAAGACTCTGCCGCCGGGGTATCTGCAGCCTTGAGTGCCGGGATGAAGGTCTGTTTGTACAAGACCCTCTCTTCCCCTGTGGACGCGAACAGAGTTTTCTGTTTCAACGACATGCTCGAGCTTCCGCGATTACTTGAAAGCATAATCGCTAAGCATCAGCCAACGTGAGAAACGTCCTCGTCTTCCAGATCTCCATTTTCACGGAGCCATTCCAAAACGGCTTCTCGACTTTCAAGCATCGATTGATAAGTCTTTAATACCGTAGAGTTCGGCGTTTGTAGCTTCTTGATACGCTCGATCCGGTCCTGGAGGAAATGTATGTCCTCAATTACCTTAGCCGCAATTGCACTGCTGCTCGCATTGTAGGGCGACCTCGGCATCAGCCGGTCTATAGCAGCTGGAATATGCTTGTTGGGCACGTTGGGGTTCATGAGCGATCCTTATTATCCATTACACAGCACCTAGAGCGCCCTCAGAGGCGACGTATGATAAGTATGGTCGGTAAGCTAGACCTCAGCCAGTTTGCCTAAACTTTTTGTGGCACATGGGACAACATCTAAGGCCCTTGGCCTTAGAGTTTTGTTCAATAAAGAAGCACCAACCCGGTCACAAAAGTCATTAAACCGAGTGCCGATCCTTAAGCGCTCACGACCCCAGGCAGGAAATCCTCGTCTGGTCAGGGTTTTACAAGCTGTGTGCGGTCCGCCACATTTGTTGAATCGCCGCTGGGTATGAGTCGCACTTATGTTCCCCGGTCAAACACCTCGGCACCTTTAATTCGCAAAAAATCTCGCCGGTGACGTCGGCTGCGTCGTTCTCAAAATGTTGGGGTTCGCTCGACAAAACTGAGCCGTGCCGTCTGGCAAGAGCGGGAAGATAGTGTTTTACTTACCGCAGAGGGGCATTGAAAGGTGACGCGCATGAGCAACGATGAACGCTTTGACTTAATTTTCTCCGGTGAGTTGGTTCCGGGTTTTGAGTTGTTACAGGTAAAGAAAAACATTCAAGGACTGTTTCGGATTGATGAAGGTAAGGTCAACGTGTTGTTTTCGGGGAAGCCGATTGCTTTGAAGAAAGGCTTGGACGCGGATTCGGCCAATAAGTATCGAGTCGCAATGAAAAAAGCTGGCGCGCGCGTTGATGTAGTATTGAATCGCGATGAACCTGCTCCGGCTGCTCCGGCTGCTCCGGCTGCTCCGGCTGCTCCGGCGTCGTCAGCATCGAGCGCCACCAAAGCGGCCGACGACGTAAAATTCAGTACATCCCTCGGTGCCCAACCCGTTATGGCGGCTGCGCCTCGCGCGCCGATCCAAGCGCCTAATTTTGGCGTGGCGCCTGCGGGGGCGAATCTGTTGCGACCGGAAGAGCAGTCCAGGTCGGTTGCAAAGGCCGTGGACGTATCCCATCTCTCGGTAGCGCCACGGCAGGGCAATCTGTTAAAGGCCGGGGAGTTGGAGCGGCCGCCGGTGGCTTCGGTGAGTATTCCGGAACTGGATTTGGCGGCGGTGGGTAGCGATCTGCTGCTGCCGGGCGAGCGTTCGGTGGCAGAGACGGTCGTCGTGGATACTTCGAAGTTAACTCTGGGGAAGGTGGGGGAGCGCCTGGCTCCGCCGACGCCTCAGGCACCCCCTCCGCCCAGTGTTGATCATTTAAGATTGCTGAAATAAAAAGCCTTAGCGCCTTTTTTATTCTGCTTTCTTGAAATTTTCAATGGATTCGAGAATCTCTCTCTTGGCATCTTCGGCGTCGCCCCAACCCTCAACTTTCACCCACTTGCCAGCTTCAAGATCTTTGTAATGTTCAAAGAAATGAACGATTTGCTTGACTTGAATTTCCGGTAAATCTTTATAAGACTTGATGCTGCTATAGATAGGCGTCGTTTTGGTGACGGGAACGGCCAGCAGTTTAGCATCTTGGCCCGCCTCGTCGGACATCTTCAATACCCCTATGGGACGGCACTTTACAACGCATCCCGCTTGGAGTGCGAAAGGCATTATCACGAGCACGTCGGCCGGATCGCCATCGCCACACAAGGTGTTGGGGATATACCCATAGTTACAGGGATAACGCATCGAAGTCCCGAGGATCCGATCTACGAAAAGCGCACCAGAGTCTTTGTCGATTTCGTATTTGATNNGCTCGCCCCCCTGCGGAATTTCGATGATGACATTCACTTCTTCAGGCGGATTTTTACCTGTCGGTACTAACTTCAAGCTCATGGTCGGGTCCTTTGCAGAATGGGAGTAAATGACGCGGCGCATTCTATCATAGGTAGGGCACCGGTTAGCGCTAGTAGGCGGTACCGGGCCCTGCATGCGTATTAGATGAATAAGCTTTTATCGGCGTGTTAAGCTGCGCAGCTATCAATGAGGGGGAGCTATGCAACATAGNNCCATATTCTCGGTATTTGCGGCACGTTCATGGGCAGCCTTGCGCAACTCGCCAAAGCCAAAGGTTATGTTGTGACCGGCTGCGATTACAACGTATACCCGCCGATGAGTACTCAATTGGAGCAGGCGGGCATTGAATTGATCGAAGGCTTCGATCCTCAGCAGCTGGATCTGCAGCCGGATATCTTTGTGATTGGCAACGTGGTAGCCCGTGGCAATCCGCTGATGGAGGCTATTTTGAACCGCAACTTGCCTTATGTGTCCGGGCCTCAATGGCTTGCCGATACAATTTTGCGGGAACGCTGGGTGTTGGCTGTTTCGGGTACCCATGGCAAAACCACCACGAGCAGCATGCTCGCCTGGATTTTAGAGTCTGCGGGATTCGAGCCGGGATATCTCATTGGCGGAGTTCCCCAAAACTTCGGCGCATCCGCCGCTCTGGGGAGTTCAGCATTTTTTGTTATCGAAGCAGACGAGTATGACAGTGCTTTTTTTGACAAGCGTTCTAAATTCGTGCATTACCGCCCTCGCACCCTCATCATGAATAATTTGGAATTTGACCACGCGGATATATTCGCGGACCTGCGGGCAATCCAGACCCAGTTTCACCATTTAGTCCGCACAGTGCCCAGCGACGGACTGATAATTTATCCCCAACCCGATGAAGCCTTGCGAGAAGTGTTGGGCAAAGGCTGTTGGACTCCTACCCAAAAACAATCCGACGACTGGACATATCTGCTGCTGACAGGCGACGGAAAGTCTTTTTCGATCGCATTTGAAGGCATCGAAGTAGGGCAGGTTCGGTGGCAGCTGTCGGGACTGCACAACGTGAACAACGCTATGGCAGCCGTCGCTGCGGCGCGGCATGTCGGCATAGAGCCGCAGCTCGCGTGCGCTGCACTGAGCGAATTTCTCGGCGTAAAGCGGCGCATGGAATTGGTAGGTGAAGTCAGGGATATCTCCGTATACGATGATTTTGCCCATCATCCTACTGCGATTCAGACGACGCTCGAAGGTGTCCGAGCTCAAAAAGAGCGCAGCAAGATTACTGCGATCATTGAACCTCGCTCAAACACTATGAAACTCGGCGTTCATAAAGATGCACTCAAACAAGCTTGTCAGGCGGCAGATATAGTGTATTGGCTTGAACCCGAAAATGCGGGGTGGTCAATCACGGGGACATTGAGCACCGGTAAAACAGAACATTTTGTTTGCCGTAATACAGCAGAAATCATTCATCGCGTCGTTGCCGGCGCAGTCTCGGGCGAGCAGATCATAGTGATGAGCAACGGGTCATTTGATGGAATACATCAAAAGCTCCTTCGGGCATTAAAAAGCCGCTATGAATAAGACAGTGGGGTTGGCATTTACCGGCGCTTCCGGCGCCCAATACGGGTTGCGGCTATTGCAAATGCTGCTGGCCGCCGATTGCCGAGTTTATTTAATGCTTTCCCGCGCGGCCGAGGTGGTACTTCGCCGGGAAGTCCAAATTGATTTGCCTGAGGATCTAGAGGCCCAGAGGGCTTGGTTTTTTAGCACCTTTCATGCTTCGCCTGAGCGTTTGTTTTTGTTTGGACGGGAGGATTGGTTCGCTCCAGTTGCTTCGGGCTCGGGGGCGCCGGAAGCGATGGTTATTTGCCCGGCAAGTGGAGGTACTCTGTCGGCTTTAGCGGCAGGTGCAAGTAATAATTTGATCGAGCGCGCAGGCGATGTGATGCTAAAGGAACGGCGGAAACTTATTCTGGTACCGCGTGAGGCCCCTTACTCTCAAGTGCATCTCGAGAATATGCTGAAGCTCACCCAAATGGGAGCAGTAATCCTCCCCGCCAGCCCTGGTTTTTACCAATATCCGAAAACGATCGATGATTTGGTGGATTTCGTGGTTGCGCGCATTCTGGATCATTTGGGTATCAAGCAGTCGCTACTGCCGCCCTGGGGTTCAGCCCACCATTAAGTACACCGCCAGAGTTACTACTGCAATGCTCAGCAGGACGGCCAGGATCTTCACCGTGGATGAATGCTGATGCGCCTGTGGGGTCGGGTGCGGATCGGATCTGTTGCCGGGCGATGTCGATCGAGTTTTCCATTGTTTCGGGACCACTGGTCGCGAAAGCGGGGTTGGCGGCGCTGCAGGCGGGACCCTCAGTCTCGTGGCGAACGCATCGGAAGAGTTGTTGGACTGGACGCAGTAGGCGGGCGGGTAGGCGGGTTGTACACCCGCGCCATGCCGGAACGCCATAGAACGTGGAGGCATCGGCGGAGGGGTTCTCCGTCCAGCCCATGACGCCAGCTTGTGGGTGCGTTGCGGACGGCTGGCCCTTGGCCGCTGCTCAACAAGATCGTGCGCCTTCAACCCAAAGAGAGCCGTTATGCGCGCAGCAGCACGGNNTGCGTCTGCCCGGCCCGTAGATTTTGAAGCTGTAGACGTCCAGCCGCAGTTGATCGCCGGAGTAAATTTTACCTTCTGTGACTCGCACATCATTGATAAATGTGCCGTTTGCCGAATTGAGATCCTGGACATGTACTTCCTGATCACTGAGCGTGAGCTGAACATGCTCTCGAGATAAATGAGTCCCCGGAAAAACTAAGTCGCAATGACTTGCTCTTCCAATCTTTACGCTTTTGCCATGATGGCGGGGCCGCACGGGGAATTCTTGCCCCATCAGCCAGCTCGAGCAGGCGACGAGTGTCCACTCNNCCACTCTGGTTGGCTGCCCGCAACGGTTGGATCGATAATCTCCAGCTCGACATCGCCGACTCGCACCTTGTCGCCGCTGGCCAATTGCTTTTGCATGATCCTCTGGGCGTTTACAAAGGTGCCGTTCTGGCTCCCAAGGTCGTGCAAGATGTAGGCGTCGTTGTCCAAAACGATCCGGGCATGTTGCAAGCTGACCGAGGAGTCGTTGATCACCAGGTGGTTATCGTCGGCACTTCCGATCGAAAATGCTCGATCGACGACCCAAAGGGCTTCCTGGCGGTGATCAGGAAAACGGATTTTCAGCATGCTCGGCTTGCATTGAGTTGAGGGTGGAGCCATTTACCGGCTGTAATAGGCGGCGTTTCTTTTGCTGTAGATTAGTAGGGGGCAAGGCCCACAGTTTAAAAAGAACCCTACCAGTGTCAGGCATCATAGGGGTTTGTTCGCATATTTCAACGTTTCGAAGATAAAAGGTAAAGGTCTTTGGCTGAATAATAATCAAAACTCCTGGGCAACGGTCGAGATTTTTTTTGTAGGTATGCGGACGTAAAATGCGAACAACTCATTCGAGGAGGAAAGTGCCTTGTCCCCCAAATCCGTCACTGTTGTAATCC
This sequence comes from Marinagarivorans sp. UBA5870, assembly GCA_002432555.1. Next base: position 3,322 of record DJFO01000105.1, on the reverse strand, counting down.
ATTACTGCACACAATGCCAATGGCAGCTGCGCGCCGCTTGGATGGCGCAAGAGCTTTTAGCGAGTTTTCATGATGACCTCTATGAAGTCACTCTGCGGCCTGGATCTGGCGGGGTATTTGAAATATGGGCCAACGATGCCCTCATTTGGGAGCGGAAGCGTGACGGGGGTTTTCCTGATGCCAAAGATTTGAAGCTGCGGGTGCGCGACTTTGCGTTTCCCGATAAAGCGTTGGGTTCCCATGTTGAGGCGGCTGGCGATCGAAGCCGGGGTAAATAGCTCCGTAGCTAGGAACGCTCTCGGATTTTCTACCCGGGACCAGGTTCCCCAAGCTGTTGCCAAAACGCGCTCACAACAGCGTTTTTGAGCCTGCGCTTGAGCACGCAAAGCCCCACTTCATAGGGTTTAAGCTGCGGTTGAAAAGGGTGAGGCTTCACCTTGGCGGCGAGAGGACTATTATCCAAGACGATTTGCGGCACCAAGCCCACACCGAAACCTAGGCTTACCATACTGACGATAGCCTCATGTCCGGCGACCTGAGCGTAGATGTTTGGGGTGATTTGGCGTTTTCGAAACCACTCATTCAGTCTTTCCCTTGCCACTCCTCGCTCCGACATTATGAAGGGTACAGTTTGCCAGTAGCTGCGGGTGTCAGCGAGTTTGGTTTCAAACCACCGATCCTGTAAAGGTTGGATGAGTTTTAGCGGCGAAAAGGTGATGCGTCGAAAATCCAGGTCCTGTGACAGTGGGTTTTGTCGAGCCGCGATTGCCAGATCTTCATGTCCCGCAAGTACTCTGTCAACCGCCAATGCGGGATCGCCTGTATGTAACTTTATCTCGATGAAAGGATGCTGTTGACGGAAGTCGGCGAGGATGTCGTAAAGAAAGGAGTAGCTCGCCGTCACCGAACAATAGAGACTCAAGGACCCCCTGAGCTGGTTCGACTCGCTCTGAATGGCGTCGCGCAACGCTTCCCATTGCTGCAATGTTTCCCGTGCAAACCTCAATAATTTCATCCCTTCTTGCGTTATGACGACCGAGCGATTATCGCGTTCGAAGAGCCTGGTATCCAACTCCGATTCCAAGTGCTGAATGCTGCGGGTGAGGGTGGAGGAGCTTACGTGGCATATCTCTGCCGCTCGGCTATAGTGCAGTGCCTCTGCCAAAGTAACGAAAAATCGAAGATGGCTTAAATCCATGCGTGTTGCAAGACCTGAAATGTGAGATCGCAAATATATCATTTTACTC
>DJFO01000105.1:0-2027 GCA_002432555.1 Marinagarivorans sp. UBA5870 | reverse complement strand
AATCTGAAAGACTCTGGAGTGAGTGTGGTAGTCGGATTGCGATCCGGTTCTGCTACTGCTCAAAAAGCCGAAAAAGCGGGGCTGCGTGTTTTGCCGGTGGCAGAAGCAGTGGCTGGTGCCGATGTGGTGATGATACTGACTCCGGACGAATTTCAGTCCAAGCTGTACAGAGAAGAAATCGAGCCTAATCTGCGCAAAGGCGCTACTTTGGCCTTCGCTCATGGTTTCTCGATTCACTACAATCAGATCGTTCCCAGAGCCGACCTGGACGTCATCATGATCGCCCCAAAGGCTCCCGGGCACACTGTGCGATCCGAGTTCGTCAAGGGCGGCGGGATTCCTGATCTGGTCGCGATTCACCAAGACGCCTCTGGTAAAGCCAAAGAAGTGGCGTTGTCTTATGCTAGTGCAATAGGTGGCGGCCGGACCGGCATCATAGAAACCTCGTTCAAAGACGAGACTGAAACGGATCTCTTCGGCGAACAGGCGGTTTTGTGTGGCGGGTGCGTGGAACTTGTGAAGGCTGGCTTCGAGACGCTCGTAGAAGCAGGATATTCACCGGAGATGGCTTATTTCGAGTGCNNCGGCATCGCCAATATGAACTACTCTATCTCCAACAACGCGGAGTATGGAGAATACGTTACAGGTCCTGAGGTGATCAACGAACAGTCCCGTCAGGCCATGCGCAACGCCCTCAAGCGTATCCAGAATGGCGAATATGCCAAAATGTTTATCAGTGAAGGTGCGACCAATTATCCTTCTATGACGGCTTACCGCCGCAACAATGCCGCGCATCCGATCGAGCAGGTTGGCGCCAGACTCCGAACCATGATGCCTTGGATCGAAGCTAATAAAATTATTGATAAGACCCGCAACTAATCCGCATAGCTGGGCCCTACCATTTTGGTAAGGCCCTTTTTTCTCCGCCAAACCCCGTAGCCTTGTGAATAACGCTGTTATACCATGCGAAAGTGTGGGATACCCCCCTGCCTGCGAATTTCCTTTTTGTTAATAAAGGGTAGTTATGAACAATAAGCATGACGATGGTCAACAGGAAAATTCTTTATTGAATATTGTGGATGAGCATGAGGAGGAGGTGGTCACGCCTTCGGGTCAAAAGGAGCGTCATAAGGGCGTTTATCTGCTTCCCAACCTTTTTACTACAGCGGCGTTGTTTGCCGGTTTCTACGCCATTGTTTCCGGAATGAAAGGCAATTTTGAAGCGGCAGGTTTGGCGATTATCGTCGCTCAGTTGTTGGATGGCTTTGATGGGCGGGTCGCCCGCCTGACCAACACCACAAGCGCCTTCGGTGTGCAGTATGACAGNNCTCTCCGATATGGTCTCGTTCGGGCTTGCTCCTTCACTGGTAATGTTCAGTTGGGGGCTCGAGCCTCTCGGAAAGTTTGGTTGGGCTGCGGCATTTTTATTCGCCGCTTGCGCTGCGTTGCGACTCGCGCGTTTTAACACCCAAGTCGCGACTGTCGATAAGCGTTATTTCGTTGGCCTTGCTAGCCCGCCAGCTGCTGCTATCCTTGCAACCACCGTTTGGTTGTGGCACGACGTCGTGCCGCCTTACGAAGTGTCAGTGCTCGCGGCGATCGTCACGATTATGGTCGGCTTGCTTATGGTATCGAATCTGCGCTACACGAGTTTCAAAGGACTGAATCTCCGAGGGCGTGTACCTTTCGTGGTAATGCTAGCGGCGCTGTTGATCTTTATTGTCGTCACTATTAAACCGCCTCTCGTGCTTTTGTCGATGGCTTGCCTATACTGTTTGTCCGGTCCCGCGATGTGGCTTATGGCTCGCCGAAAGCAACNNTGCTGATGTACCGCTGCCTGGGCAGGTTTCGGGCACTCAGGTAGACGAAAAAAGCGAAAAAAACAGTTGACGCGATTTGGTGAGGTCACCATAATGCGCCTCCCTCGGGCCGATACCACTTTAATCAAGTAATTGGTTGAGAAGAAGGTAAAAACTGAGAGAAAAAGGTGTTGCCAAACGCAAAAAAATGCGTAGAATGCGCGCCTC
>DJFO01000361.1:18389-19322 GCA_002432555.1 Marinagarivorans sp. UBA5870 | reverse complement strand
GTCCATGACCGGCCACCTCCTGGGTGCAGCGGGAGCGATCGAGGCCATTTTCACGATTCTCGCCATTCGCGATCAAGTGGCGCCCCCCACCATCAATTTGGACGAGCCGGACACTGAGTGCGACTTGAATTTTGTCGCCCATAAAGCGCAACCGCAAACCATCTCGGTTGCCATGAACAACTCGTTCGGTTTTGGCGGCACCAACGGCACAGTCGTTTTTCGCAAACACTGATCCAGCTGGTCATTGCTGGGGCCTCACGCTTGGAGATGCCATGAAGATCAGCCCTCTGCGAATCACTATCTCTGCTGCCGTGTGGTTTTTATTGATGTGCGGGCTCGCGCTCTTTTATTTCTGGCAATGGCTGCATAACGACCATTGGGTGGCGGAGGCGAAACGCTATTTTTTGGTAGAAAAGGGTGAAAGCGTGCAGAGTGTCGCACAGCGTCTGCACCAGCAGGATCTGCTTCGCTGGCCGCGCGCGTGGGGCCTGTATGTGCGTTTTCTGCAGCCGCAGCCAATTCGGGCGGGCGAGTATAGGCTGGCGGAGCGCGAGTCGCCGCTCAGCCTGCTGATTCGCTTGCAATCAGGCGCTGTGATTACCTATCGAGTGACTTTGGTTGAAGGCCGGAGCTTCGCCGAATGGGTAGATGTTCTCGCGCAGCAACCGAAGCTGCTTGCCGGATTAGCGGGAAAATCTCAGGCGGAGCAGTTGGCTTTATTGAAATTGCCCATCAATCATCCGGAAGGATGGTTCTATCCGGACACTTACCAGTANNGTAGCGGGGGATTCGGATGTAGCCATTTTGCAGCGTGCTTATGCCAACATGCATCAACTCCTGGAGCGGGAGTGGCAGGGCCGCGCGGACGGGCTTCCCTATAAAGCGCCCTACGAAGCGCTCATCATGGCATCCATCATCGAGAAGGAAACCGGG
>DJFO01000361.1:0-18370 GCA_002432555.1 Marinagarivorans sp. UBA5870 | reverse complement strand
GGATGCGTCTGCAAACCGACCCGACGATTATTTATGGACTTGGCAGTGCTTTTGACGGCAATCTCCGGCGTCAGCATTTGACGCAGCCAAATCCCTACAACAGTTATTTGAATGCCGGGCTGCCACCCACGCCCATCGCCATGCCCGGAAAAGCAGCAATTCGCGCGGCCTTGCATCCCCTGCCGGGTGATACCCTGTATTTTGTCGGTAAGGGTGACGGGTCGCACCATTTTTCCAGCACCTTGGAAGAGCACAACAAGGCTGTGATGCGCTATCAACGAAGCGTCGATCCGTCTCTTTATCACTCCTCTCCCAAACCAACCTCCGTGACCGCGCCATGACGTCCACTAAACCTGGCTTTTTCCTTACCGTGGAAGGTGTTGAAGGCGTCGGCAAAACGACCAATGTGGATTTCATTTGCAAGTCGCTCGCCGAGGTTGGGGTCGACGTCGTTTGTACCCGAGAGCCCGGTGGAACGCCTCTTGCGGAGGAGTTGCGACAGATTCTGCTAGCAGACCGAGCCGAACTTGTCGACGCGCACGCGGAGCTGATGTTGATCTTCGCCGCCCGCGCCCAGCACCTAAGTCGAGTTATTCTTCCCGCTCTGGCGGCTGGCCGGTGGGTGTTGTGTGACCGTTTCACCGATGCGACATTCGCTTACCAGGGGGGAGGACGGCGACTTCCGTGGGAGGTGATCGCGCAATTGGAGCTCATGGTGCAAGCTGGCAGGCAGCCCGATAAAACGTTCTTCCTGGACTTGGATGTGGAGACCGGTCTCTCCCGCGCAAAGAAGCGGGGCAGTCTGGATCGTTTTGAAAAAGAAGATCGCAGCTTCTTCGAAAATGTCCGGGAGGGATATTGGCGTCGCATCCACGATTCACCAGAGCGTTTTGCCGTAATCGACGCGAGCTTGGACCTCGCCGATGTTCAGCGGCAGATCACTGCCGAGCTAAAGAAGTTGCTGGCCGACTTCGGTGCGAACGGGGCGTCGGAGTGAATTCGCACGGGCGTCCCGTGGCGGGGGTGCTGGAAAACGATGCTCTGGGCGTGCAGCATTAGTCGATCGCTGTCGCATAGAGGGTTATAGAGACTATCGCCCACGATCGGGTGTCCCAGCTGTTGGCAATGAACCCGCAGTTGATGAGAGCGACCCGTTAGCGGAGAAAGTAGCAGGTGAGTGTAGCTCTCAGCTCTATCAACCACTTGAAACCAGGTGTGTGCACTTTTACCTGCAATCCAATCGACTTTTTGCTTTGGTCGATTCGGCCAGTCGCAGAGTAACGGCATCACCACCTCGCCGCACTCCGGTTTAACGGTTCCTACCACGAGCGCTGAATAATGTTTCAGTATTTGACGCCGCTCGAATTGCAGGCCGAGCGATTTTTGCGAGGCGTGATTGAGGGCGAACAGCATAATGCCCGATGTTGCCATATCCAGCCGATGGACCACGCGGACATTCGGAAACAGCGCGCGAACCTGATCATATACATTTACGCTGTGCGATAACCCTGGAACACAGAGGACATTTTCGGGCTTGTTGACGGCAAGCAAATCCTCATCCTGATAAAGTATGTCGCACATATTTGATGTCGGCCCTGGCGCAAAGAGGGCCGGGTATTGTACGTGAGTCCTTGGCGGATTCGGAGCTACTCTATGTCATTTACCGGTTTACTTCCGCAGCCTCCTTATCCTTGGCTGAGCGGGATCTGGGAAGGCTTTATCAGTCGTGTGGAGCAGAATCGCTTGCCGCATGCACTGCTGGTTGTCGGACAGAGCGGCCTGGGATGTCTGGATCTAGCCCGGGCAATGGCCCAGTTTCTCTTGTGCGCTGCACCTCGGGGGAAACATTCCTGCGGGCAATGCAAGGCGTGCCTGTTACTGGCTGCGGACGGCCATCCAGACCTCCATATGGTGCAGCTCGAGGAGGAGAGTAAGGCCATTAAGATTGCCCAAATCCGAGCCATGACCGAGTTTACCTTCAATACCTCCCAGCAAGGCGGTCGCAAGCTAGCAATTATCCACCCGGCCGAAGCTATGAACTCTAACGCCGCCAATGCGCTTCTGAAAAGTCTGGAAGAGCCGAGTGGCGACTGCGTCTACATCCTCGTTACAGAGCAACCTGCGTTTCTAATGCCCACCATCCGCAGCCGCTGCTCGCGCTTGCAAGTGAATCTCCCTCAGGAAGCGGAGGCGCTCGGCTGGCTTGAGCGCAATCGAGTACCGGACGCGGCGGAGTTGCTGCGCGCGGCCAGTGGCCGTCCTCTCCGGGTCATGGAGTGGTTGGCCAACGATCTCTGGGGGCAGCGCAAGTTGCTGCTACAGGAGATCAGCAGGATGATCAATGGGAGTGTCAGTTTCCTCGACTGTGCTAAAAATCTCCTGGCCCTGGGGCCCCTATGGGTAATTGAGCAACTGCAAGTGGCGTTGGTACAAGCGGTGCGGCTACGCCAAGCGCCGGTCGGCGGTCAGGGAGATGATCTGGCGCAAGAGTTGTCCAAGATAAGTTCTAATCGACTGCTCCCTTTATACGATGCTGTCTCGAAACGGAAAGCGTTGCTGCTCAGTTCGGCCAACCCGAATCCGCAGATGCTGATGGATGAAATTATGATGGAAATAAAGGATCTTTATCGGAAAACCGACTAAATTGAATGCGAGGCGAGCAACGATCCTCACTGGTCGGAACTTCAGCCGCGGTAGCAGGGGTTGCCGGAAGCATCGAAAGCACGTAATTTGCGGTATCGGTATAGCTAGAGGTTTTCTTATGGCGGGTTTGGGTGGACCACGTAACGGTATATTGTCGCTGACAATCCGTGATAAAGCAGTCCTTTACGCGGCGTACATGCCGTTCATTCAAAACGGCGGGCTTTTTATTCCCACCAACAAATCCTATAACCTTGGCGACGAAGTTTTCATGCTGCTCAACCTGATGGACGAACCCGAGAAGATTCCCGTGGCCGGTAAAGTGGTTTGGATTACGCCCAAAGGCGCGCAGGGTAATCGGGCTGCCGGAATAGGGGTGCAGTTCAGTGGAGAAGACGATTCCGCGTCCAAAAAAATAGAGACTTACCTTGCCGGGTCTATAGACTCAGACAGACCAACCCACACTATGTAAGCCGCCATGTTAGTCGATTCCCATTGCCATCTCGACCGTCTGCAGCTCGACCACTGCGGCGGCAGCCTTACCGCGGCCTTAGAGGCCGCCCGCGCCGATGGCGTGGGTCATATGCTGTGCGTTTGCGTGAGCGCGGAGAATCGCCAAGCCGTTCTTGATATTGCCTGCGGCGACGGCCGCATCTTCGCATCCGCCGGCGTCCATCCGTCGGATGTTCGGCAACCAGTGGTTTCAGTGACAGATCTGCAACAGTGGTGCGATCATCCTAAGGTAGTGGCGCTGGGCGAAACCGGATTGGATTATCACTACGCGAAGGATCTGGTGGCTGAACAGAAGGAGAGCTTTATCAACCACCTTGTGGCCGGCAAAGATCTTCGATTGCCGGTGATTGTGCATACGCGCGAAGCGCAGGAAGACACTCTCGCGCTCATCCGAGACCACGGCTGCAGCACTTCCAGCGGTGTTCTTCATTGTTTTACCGAATCTTGGGAAATGGCGCGAGCCGCCCTAGATCTGAACTACTATATTTCCATCTCTGGAATCGTCACCTTCCGCAATGCCGACTCGCTGCGTGAGGTAGTGAAGAAACTTCCCCTGGATCGGTTGTTGATCGAAACCGACTCGCCCTATTTGGCGCCGGTCCCTTATCGCGGGAAATCCAATCAGCCTCGATACGTCAGAGCTGTGGCAGAGTACATTGCTGAGTTGCGGGGTATATCGACACAACAGTTAGGCGAGTGCACTACCGAGAACTTTTTCCGCCTGTTCTCCCGAGCAATACGCTAAAAGGACAATCAGGGGTGTCCTGCGGATTTCCTGGATCCTGCCTCAGGTTTGGCAGCCACCTGAACCCTTTTCCACAGTGAGGTTGCCAGGGTGGGGATATCCGCCCAGTTCCCCGCACGAAGCCATTGCACGATCGCTCGGGCGACATCCGGGTAGATGAGTTGACGCGCCTGAAAGTGCCTAAGCCATTTGCTCAATTGAACACTGTCCAAGGTGTCCATGGTCATACCCAAACCTAGGAGCTCCAGGGCCCGAGCATTGGACACCTGCTCCATTTGACCGCCCAGAGGCTTTACCAACAGCTTTTTGCCCAATTGAATCGCTTCGCTCGCCAGCTCGAATCCCGCATTGGATAAGACCCCGCTGCAGGTGGCCAGATCGCGACAAAATCCTTCCCGTGAGAGGGGTTTCAACTGAATGTTGCCAAAGCATTGGTAACTGTTGAAGGGCCCATAGATCACGAACAACCACTCGTGAAATGGCTCGAGGAAGTGAATGATGTCCTCGACCTCTTCGAAACCGAGGTAAACCAGGATTTTATCCGGCTCCGGATGGCAGTCCGTCGCATGAACCTCTGCGATCGGCGGCAAGATTGGTGCGTTGAAATGGTGCCAATGCAAGCCGAGACCGTAGTCAACCGGCGCAAAGTGTTTCATTACCGCTCGCCCAACCAGATTATTTTCGCTTTTGGGAACGGGGTAGTGAAAAGCGTATTGATGCCCGATTCCGACAGAAGGTTTCCCTTGCAGACGCGCCGCCCAAGCGGATATGGGCTCGAAATCGGTTATCACCAGATCATAAGGTGTCAGATCCAGGTCGCGCAGATCGCGCACGAATTCGGCAATCTTATTATCCATGAGGGTCGAGAACCCTTTGATCTTGCCCGAGGAATAGGTGAATGTCAGTCCGCCGTAAGACTGCCAGTTAGGGCCGAACTCTTCCATGTCGAAGTATTTTTCCCGGGCGCGACCGGAGAACAGGAAATCGACCTCTGCGCCGCTCGCAATAAAATGCCGATTAAGCGCCCGCGCCCGCGTGATATGCCCATTGCCAGTGCCTTGAACGCCGTAGAGAATCTTCACGAATGCCTACAAAGTGAAGGCAATCATCGTATGGCAGAGCGTGCAGCCAAGAACTGCACCAGCCAGTACGTCGGTGGGGAAGTGAACGCCCAGAATAACTCGGGAGGCTCCTACCCCCGCTGCCCAAGGAAACATTGCCCATGCGGTCCAAGGGAGGGCAAAGGCGAGAGCGCTGGCAACCAGGAATGCAGCCGATGTGTGGCCCGATGGAAAGCTGAATTGATCCGAGGGTTCGATGACGCTACGATAGCCCGGGATCGCGGCCGGGGGTCGGTTGCGTTTAAAAAATGATTTAAAGAAGAAGTAGCAACACCGCTCCACCGCGAACCCGGCGATCAGCAGCTCTACCAACATCCAGTTTTGCAATAAGGTGAAGGCCAGACCTGCGAGAACATACAGCGGGCCGTTGGCTGTATAGGAACAAACCCGGGCGACCTGGATGGCGACAGATCTATGTTTCCGACGCAGGCACCAGTTGAACGTTTTTAGATCGAAGCTGTGAATGCTTTCAAGTAGGCGCATATAGGTTTCTCCACTTGGGCATCAAGTTACTGAGCTTTTGTGAAGCAAATATTGCAGAAAAATTGCGCATCCATGACAGCGCAGACTCAAGTTACCGGGGAGACCGTAAGCACGTGAAGACACAACTGCTAACCATGTTGCAATTGCAGGACGAGATGAATAAGAAAGTTCATCCGGACTGGCGTAGCCAGGATTACCCCTGGTACCGCGCGATCTGGATCGAGTGTGCCGAGCTTATGGACCATCACGGCTGGAAGTGGTGGAAAATGCAGACAGTAAACCGTGAGCAGGTGGTGATGGAGCTCATCGACATCTGGCATTTCGGCCTGAGCGCGCTGCTGCAAGCGGAAACCGAGCTGGAGACAGTCGCTGACAATCTTCAGGTGGTGCTGCTTGCACCTTATTCCGACGTGGCTTTTCTAGAAGCAGTGGAATCTTTCGCCGGATCGGTGTTATCGCAGCGGCGGTTTGATGCCGCGCTCTTTTCTCGACTGCTTCAGACGGCGGACGTCACTTTCGACAACTTGTACCGGTCGTACGTCGGTAAAAACGTGCTCAATCTGTTCCGTCAAGACTATGGATATAAAGAGGGTAGATACCTTAAGACCTGGGATGGTCGGGAAGACAACGAGCACCTCGTCGAAATTCTCCAACGGTTGGACACGGAAAGCGCGACTTTCAGGAAAGATATCTATCTCGCCCTGGCGAAGCGGTATCCGGAGTGAACTCGTCGAGTGGTGATGACATTTCCACTCAGTCCACTATAATGGCGCCGCAAAAACCGCAGGCTCGTTTTTCATGTTCGTCGCCCACCGCCCCAGGGGATACAGATTGTATCCGGGTCCTGGGCGAACGACCTTCACCCATGCTATTCGGAGACCCATTGTGAAAGCACCCGTTCGAGTTGCCGTGACTGGCGCAGCCGGTCAAATCAGTTATTCCCTTTTATTCCGCATAGCATCTGGTGAAATGTTGGGCAAAGACCAGCCAGTTATTCTCCAGCTGCTCGAAATCACTCCGGCTTTGAACGCGCTGAAGGGCGTGGCCATGGAGCTCGACGACTGCGCGTTTCCGCTGCTGCAAGGTATTGTCTGTACCGATGACGCCGCGACCGCGTTCAAGGACGCGAAATACGCTCTGCTGGTCGGTGCTCGCCCACGCGGGCCTGGGATGGAACGGAAAGACTTGCTCGAGGCCAACGCAGCGATTTTCTCTGTGCAGGGCAAGGCAATCAACAATCATGCTGCACGCGACATCAAGGTGTTGGTCGTAGGCAATCCGGCTAATACCAATGCGTTGATTGCTCAGCGCAACGCTCCGGATCTCGATCCCCGCCAGTTCACCGCAATGACCCGGCTCGATCATAATCGGGCCTTGACCCAGTTAGCCCAGAAGCTTCGCATCAGTATCGATCAGGTGTCAAAAATGACCATCTGGGGCAACCACTCTTCCACACAGTATCCCGACCTGTTTCATGCGATGGTGAACGGGGCGGTTGCAGTGGAGCAGGTGGATCGGACTTGGTACGAGAAAGAATTCATCCCGACTGTTCAGCAGCGCGGCGCAGCCATCATCGCTGCCCGCGGCGCTTCCAGTGCCGCCTCCGCTGCCAACGCGGCAATATGCCATATGCGCGACTGGGCGCTGGGTACGCCGGACGGCGATTGGGTCAGTATGGCTGTCTACAGCGATGGCAGTTATGGTATAGAGGAGGGTCTGATTTATTCATTTCCGTGCGTGTGCAAGGACGGCAGCTGGCAGATCGTCCAGGGATTGGATATCGACTCGTTTTCTCGTTTGAAGATGGATGCAACCGCGCAGGAGCTGAAGGAAGAGCGCGACGCGGTCAAGTCGTTGCTGCCGGCCTAGGCCGAGCTTCCCCTAAAAGCCGTGCGCCTCTTTGAGCCGCACGGCTTTTTCGTTTAGGTCCTCGCCGGAGTTTTGCATGACCCGTCCCGCAATCGGCGCTTCCGCCCCCGATTTCTGCCTTCCCAATCAAGATGAACGGCCCACCTGCCTCAAAGATTTCTCAGGCCGTCACTTGGTCCTGTATTTCTACCCTAAAGCCATGACCCCGGGCTGCACGGTGCAAGCTTGCGGAATGCGGGACGTTGAAGCGGAACTAGCAAAATGGGACGCCGCAATCGTCGGGGTAAGTCCTGATGCGCCTCGCCGACTGCGCAACTTTGTCGATAAACACCACCTCAACTTTCATATGCTCTCCGACGAAAACCACGAGATTGCTGAACGCTACGGGGTCTGGTCATTGAAAAAATTTATGGGTCGAGAATTTTTCGGAGTTAAACGGACGACGTTTATCGTTAATCCGGTTGGCAAAGTTGCTGTTATTCTGGATAGTTTTACCACTGGATCTCATCATAACGAAGTAGTCGAATGGTTTCGATCTCACGCGAAAGTTTAGGAATAAACCCTTAAGGTCAAACGACCGCATTAAATCAATGGTTTCCCTGCTGGAACGGATTGGGTAATATTCGCGCTTAGAGGATTAGATCTTCCTAGCGCCAAGATGCTAGTCTTCAATTCCACAAAAAAATTTTAGCCGCCTTTCGTCCAGTGTTACAGAGTTAGCGAGAGGTAACTAATGGCGCATGACTGAGCGATTTGGCATTTCCTGAGCTGGTTCTTCTTCGTCCATAGGTTTAGTTTATGGAACTCGAGGAGCTACTCCTCAAATCGCACAATAAAAAACCATTTAATCGAAGAGAAGGTGAACCAGTTGAAGCTCAATATCAGCAGCAAGGTCCAGTCCGATTATCTTCGGATAGATCCTCAATATAAGCCCGAAATCTCTGACTTCAGTCAGCGAGTAAAATACCTCTACAAAGTACTTGCCGGATCTCCCTATTACAACGCGGAGCGCTCGGGAATTTCCCGTTTGTTAGACGCGGGCTGCCAGATCTTTGGGATGGAGCATGCACTTCTTCTGAGAAGCCTTTCTCACCAGGTGGCAGAGGTGATGGCGACTGTTGATCAAGAGAGTGATGACGCGTTTTATATGGGGCAGCATCTACATGTGGAGAACACTCCCACCGCGGATGTCTTCCATACCAGCCAGACCCAGCAGGCCAAAAACATTCCTTCGTTGGATGCTCTCACGGCACGCTTTGCGTATAATGGCGTGGAAGTGAATGCGTACCTTGGGACTGTTGTTGCCCCTTCTTCGGTGGAACCAATGGTGGTATGTTTTTTCTCGTCATCTCCGAAAGAAGCGGAATTCAGTTCCGAGGATCTAGAAACCATAGAACTCTTGGCAGAAGGAGTGGCCTGTATGATCGATCTACAGAAGGCACAAGCCCAGCGTAAGATGACGGACCAGGCGATGTTTGCACTTGGTTCGGTAAAAACCTTGGATGAGTATTTGCAGCAGGCGAAGCTCCCGGAAGTTTATGGGGTGCCGGCGCGAGTTGTTGAAGTGCTGCAAAAGAGAATCGGTCATGCCCCCTTGAGCATCGGCCACGTCGCGGAGGAGCTCAATCTTTCAAAAAGGACGCTGCAGCGACGGTTACAGCAGCAGGACATCAGCTTTGCGGAACTGCGCGATCAGGTTCGCTTCCACTATTCGATCGACTATCTTATCAAGCAGCACCTCAGCATTGACAGTATTTCCGCTTCGCTCGATTTTTCTGACCGAACGAGCTTCACCAACGCGTTCAAACGGTGGACCGGGCTTTCACCAAGCACCTTTCGAAAGCTTTTCCGAGACTATGTGTAACCAAGTCATCTAGAGCCGCGGTTGCGGCTCTTTACTCTGCTTTCCTCACTGAACTACCGACGTTGCCCGCGCTCGAGAAAGTCTGTACATTTGCTGCCCTTGTTCATATTTACTGTCTATAAGAGGTCATTCAATGTCAGTCTTTATCGCAGAAGCCATTGCGCAGACTCAAAATGCTCCTTCGCCTCAAAGCGGAATTATGCAAATTGTCATGCTGGGTGGCCTCTTCGCGCTTATGTACTTTATGATGATTCGCCCCCAGCGCAAGCGCCAGAAAGAGCACCAGCAGTTGGTGGACGCCATAAGTAAAGGCGACGAGGTGGTTATGACTAGCGGCATGNNCGGCCGGGTGACGGAAGTGGGTGATGTTTACGTTACCCTCGATGTCGGGAACGATATCAAGCTCAAATTCCAGAAAGTCGCCGTTCATGCGGTGCTGCCGAAAGGCACTATCAAGGCCATCTAAAAGCAGGTTCATCGGGGCTTGCATCTTGATCATCTGACTCTGTTCTACTTTATACCGGATCCCTTACGCACCAGAAGTCACCTGGAGTAAGGGGTGCGTGCTTTTCGTTCGTTGGTCGACCCCGGAGAAGTTGTTCGATGCCTACAGGTTTTGGTAGCAAGCTCGTGATAGCAATATCATCTCGCGCTCTCTTCGATTTGGACGAGAGTCACGCGGTGTTCCAGGCGGAGGGTTTGGACGCTTATGCGAAATATCAGATCGATCACGAAGACGATGTTTTGGCCCCCGGTGATGCCTTCCCAATGGTGAAAAAGCTTCTGAACATCAATGAATTGCTTGGTGGAGAGCCCAGAGTCGAAATAATTTTGCTATCGCGCAATAGCGCTGACACCGGTTTGCGGGTGTTCAACTCCATCAATCACTATGGTCTGAAAATCACTCGCGCGGCATTCTGTGGTGGTGCAAGCCCCTACAGATATATCGAGGCCTTCAACTGCCATCTGTTTTTATCGACCGATGCGGGCGATGTCTGTCAGGCGCTCGAGCGGGGCGTCGCGGCAGCAACTCTTTTGACATCGAAGAAAAGCCAGCAGGATTCTCAGGTGCTGCGGTTTGCATTTGACGGCGACGCAGTGCTTTTTTCGGACGAGGCGGAAAGGGTTTACAAAAGCCAAGGCCTCGAAGAGTTCGCTCGGAGCGAGCGGGAGTCGGCGCGTACTCCCTTGACTGGCGGCCCGTTCAAATCGTTTCTTGCCGCATTGCAGGGGCTGCAGAAAGAGTTTGGACGCGATGATTGCCCGATTCGCACAGCGCTGGTGACAGCGCGCTCGGCACCGGCCCATGAGAGGGTGATCCGCACCCTACGGGCGTGGGATATTCGCCTAGACGAGTCTTTGTTCCTCGGGGGCTTGGACAAAGGTGTATTTCTAAAGGCTTATGGAGCGGACGTGTTTTTTGATGACCAAGCCACGCATTGCACCTCGGCGAGTGAGCATGTGGCGACAGGCCACGTGCCGCATGGTGTAGCCAATCAGCGGAAAACCGTCTGAGCCGCCGTTTTCTTCGTCTTAGCAAACCTTCAGTTATATATGCGTGGTGCTCGTCGGTTGCCGGGCCATTCGGGGTGCATTTGTAACTGTCACTGCTACGCTTGAGGGATGAGACGCGGGCGGCCAACGCGACGGGTCGATACGAAAGGTCGAATGACCAAGCTCCTGTGAGTTGTACGAGCACGAATGATTAAAAAGATCTTGTATGCAACGGATTTGGGCGCGTTTACCACCCATAGCCTCCTTCACGTCGAATCTCTCGCCCGCCAATTCAATGCTCGCGTAAGCGTGATCCACGCGGTACCGCCCATCGGCGAGTTCGCAGCCGCGGTTGTCCGCAGCCATTGTTCAGACCAGGTCAAGCAAGAGGTTCTGAAGACCCCCCATATCACTGGCTTACTTGAAGCTTTGCGAGAACAAATATTCGAGCTCCTGGCGCGCGAGCCATTTGAGGAATCCGGGTTTCTGTCCCTCATTGGCGATATAGTAGTGTCGTCCGGCCAGCCCGCAGCCGTCATTCTGCGCGAAGCGGAACGCATGGGGGCAGACCTCATCGTTATTGGGAGTCACTCAGCGGAAGCTTTGGATGGTCGGTTGCTCGGCTCGGTTGCCACCAAAATCCTCCAGTTGGCAAAGGTCCCCGTTTTTATGGTGCCGATGATGAACCCAGATCTGGGTCTTCCGCAGGGCAAAGCGCAGCCGGGCTTCCGGATCTAATGCCGGCTTTGGCATTTCGTCGGCATATTTCCCTTCATACGCGTTTGTTTATGATTTTTTTTCGAGCAAACTGCGAAAGTAGTGCTAAGTTTATTCTAAGTTGGCAAATAAAGTTTTCAGCATCTATTCTTCAATAGAATATTCCTCTATATTTTTTATAATTAAATGACCCTGTCTCGGGCAGGGGTGGCTCAACCTTGAATTGCCGCCATTTGGAGGGCATATGAAACTGCAGCAGTTGCGTTACATTTGGGAGGTCGCCCACCACGATCTTAATGTGTCGGCTACCGCTCAAAGCCTTTATACCTCCCAGCCCGGTATCAGTAAGCAAATCCGCTTGCTGGAGGATGAGCTCGGTGTGGAGATTTTCTCCCGTAGCGGAAAACATCTCACCCGGATCACCCCTGCTGGGGAAGCTATCTTGCGCACTGCCGGGGAAATCCTCCGTAAAGTAGAGAGTATCAAGCAGGTTGCCCAAGAGTTTAGCAACGAGCGCAAGGGGAGCTTGTCGATAGCGACCACACATACGCAGGCTCGTTACGCTTTGCCGCGAGTCATTGGCGACTTTATCAAACGGTACCCGGATGTTTCCTTGCATATGCACCAGGGAACGCCTATGCAAATATCGGAAATGGCCGCCGACGGTTCAGTTGATTTCGCTATAGCAACCGAAGCCATGGAGCTGTTCAGCGACCTGATCATGCTGCCATGTTATAGGTGGAATCGGTGTGTCCTCGTGCCGCGGAATCACCCTTTGACACAGTTGTCGCAACTGTCTATCGAAGACATCGCCAAGTATCCCATAGTCACCTACGTGTTCGGGTTCACAGGACGGTCGAAGCTGGACGAGGCCTTTCTAGAGCACGGTTTGGCTCCTAAAGTCGTATTTACAGCCGCTGACGCCGACGTTATTAAAACCTATGTCAAACTGGGTCTCGGCATTGGCATAGTCGCTAAAATGGCTTATCAACCCCAAGAAGATGCCGATCTGATCGCTTTGGATGCGAGCCATTTGTTCCGTTCAAGCACCACGAAAATCGGCTTCCGGCGCGGGACATTTCTCCGCGGGTTTATGTATGAATTCATCGAGGAGTTCGCGCCGCATTTGACTAAGGACGTGATCAATGAGGCGTTCAATCGTCATTCCAAAATGGAGTTGGATGAATTATTCGCAGATGTAGAGTTGCCGGTTTACTAGCCGTGTGCCGCGGCGGGCACCGTTTGGTGCCCACACCGACTTAAAGGAAATCAAGGTCCGAGTTGTTCTGCAGAATCTCTTTCAATTCAGCATTCTCATCCGTCTTTTGGTTGAGCACTTCTTTGACAAACTGCAGGTACACCGTGTAAATGACCGGGCTCTCGCCGGGTTGTTCGACCAGGAAAAAAGGCGCGCGGTCCACTGCATGCTGGTTGGCCAGCAACATCCCGGGTGATTGGGAGTCACGCTCATCCGCCACAAGCACTTCGTCGATTCGTGCCATTTGACCAGAAGTTTCCAGCTTCTCGATAACGTCCGCACATTTGCTGCAGGGCGTTCCGTCCGCCAAAATCTTTTTCACGAAAGTAATTTTCATCAGCATTCTTTCCGCTATTCTTTTATGTTCGCCGCGTGGAGGCCGCACTCTTTTTTTGTGGCTTCCTCCCACCACCATCGGCCCTCTCGCTCATGTTGGCCGGGTCCAACCGGTCTTGTGCAGGGTTCGCAGCCAATCGAAATAAAGCCGCGGTCATGGAGTGGGTTAAAAGGTACTTCATAGGCTCGGATGTAGTCCCAAACCTGCTGTAAGGACCAGTTTGCCAAGGGATTGAATTTGGTAAGCGTTTCACCAGGCCTGGCGAATACTTTGTCATCCTGAACTATAGGAATATTCGCCCTTGTGCCCGGACTCTGATCCTTACGCTGACCTGTGATCCAGGCGTCTAAGGTAAGAAGTTTCTTCTTCAGGGGGCCGATTTTGCGGATCGCACAGCACTCTTGGTGGTTGTCTTCGTAAAAGCTAAAGAGGCCCTTGCTGCTCACGAGATTGCGGACTGCCTGGCTATCTGGAAACAATACGTCAATCTTAACTTTATAATGTTGGCGCACCCGCTCGATAAAATGATACGTCTCGGGATGAAGGCGACCCGTATCCAAGCAAAACACCCCTACGTCCGGTCGAAGACGCGTTGCCATATCCACTAGCACTACGTCTTCAGCACCGCTGAAGGACACGGCTATATTGCTGAACTCTTGTAGGGCGTAGGTCAAAATCTGCTGCGGCGTCTGCGTTTGCAGATGCTTGTCCAGGTCTAATACAGGAAGATGGGTCATGAGTACCACATTTGACGGGGGCTGCAAGATGTGCAGGATACCAGACGGTTTAACGCTTGCGAAATATCCCACGGCTATTCCTTTAGAACCCGCTGCTTGCCTCTCCGGCTTGCATCCGACAGATGAAATAGGTAGATTTGCCGCCTTCATGCCGCGTCGCGGCGTTCGGCTGCCGGTGTTTACCTCCGCCCGAAGCTCTCATCCTACAGGAGCCGTTTGTGGAAATAGCATGTCTTGATTTGGAAGGGGTGTTGGTACCCGAAATCTGGATCAAATTTTCCGAAAAGACCGGAATTCCGGAGCTGCGACTAACGACTCGCGACATACCGAATTATGATGAACTGATGACTATGCGCTTGGGCATTTTAGCCAAACATGGCCTAGGTCTACGCTAGATTCAGGAAGTTATCGCGACGCTGCGACCCCTAGACGGAGCGGCAGAGTTCCTCGACTGGTTGCGGGCGCGTTTCCAGGTGGTCATCTTGTCTGATACCTTTTACGAATTCGCCGGGCCATTGATGGCCCAATTGGGCTATCCGACCCTCCTTTGCCACAAGCTGACTGTTGATGAGAAGGGCATGGTCACTGATTACAATCTTCGGCAAGCGAACCCCAAGCGCCAGGCAATTTGCGCATTGAAAACCCTCTACTATCGCACCATTGCGGTAGGTGACTCGTATAACGATACCACCATGCTGACGGAGGCCGACGTGGGTATTTTGTTCCACGCACCGCAAAACGTCATAGAGCAGTTTCCCCAATTTCCAGCTGTCCACACCTATGCGGACTTGAAGCAGCTATTTGTTGAATCCAGCTTGCGCGATCTCACCCTCTAAATTCCCCCGGTTTTACTGCGAATGGCCCATGAGCGCTGACATCAGCGCTTTAATTTTGCTCGGGCTTTCCTCGTATTCTTGCGCGGGGTCGGAGTCCAAAACTATGCCTCCGCCCGCCAGGCTAAAAGTTCGTTGTCGTGAAAAAATAGCATTCTGATAAGTCGGCTGAGGGCTTCTCAAGCGGGACTGCAGATGCGGATGACTGGGCGCAGATTGTAAAGCTTGAGTCTCGTTTAATCCCTGACATAGACTTTTGGCGGATCGAGACGCGAAGAGGTGGCTATGGCATTTTACGGATTGGCAAACTTGGCGGACATGCATGACGGCTTCAAAGTCGCTGTCACGGTCAATGGACGGCCACTTTTGCTATTGCAGGACTGCGGAGAAGTCTTCGTCATCGAGAATCGGTGTCCTCATATGGATGCCGCATTGTCCACTGGCCGAATTGCAGATGGCGCTATAGTTTGCCGAGCTCACGGAATAGCGTTTGATTTACGTTCGGGTAGGGCCCGCGGGCCGCTGGCCGACACGCTTGATTGTCTGCGACAATTTTCGGTGATTTATGAGGGCAACAAAATCGGGGTAGATCTGTAATGGGTCAAAGCGACAGCCGACGCAAATTTTCGTCTTGATGACT
Organism: Marinagarivorans sp. UBA5870; assembly: GCA_002432555.1. Next base: position 3,119 of record DJFO01000361.1, on the reverse strand, counting down.
GCCGTAAAGCCAAAGATGCTCAAACTCGTCCAGGAGACGGCGCGCTTCCGCCCGGGCGTACCGGCAAGCGTAGCCAGTAAGCGCGGGTTCGTCGGTGAAATGTACCAGATGTTGACTGTCCACGATGAAATAACCCGATCTTGCATCCGCGGCACCTTCCAGGTAAGCCCGAATTTCCATATGCGACGGCAGTCGTTGGATAAGATTCAGAAGCGGGAGATCAGAGCCATAGAGCGGCCGCGGATCGCGCACCAACAGCCTCACTTGACTGTATACACTGCGCCGGGCTAGGCACGAAATTGCGGCTGTTAGGTCGGGGTCATCGTAAAGGGCCGCAGTCAACTGGTGGCTGAAGACCGCTAAAGTGCGGGTCGCGGAGCGGACAAAATCGCGCATGAATGGCAGTATGTCGGACGGGTGTTCAAACTGATGGATAAAGTTATCTGTGGGAGTAGTCATCAGGGCTCCTCCATTCGCATGCGTATGTGGGGTATCCCCGCATCCCAAAAGACGTCACCGATCTCCGTGAATCCGGCTTTGCGGTAAAACCCAACCGCTGTTATCTGGGCGTCAAGGTATAAGCTGCCCAAACTGTACGTGTCGGCGGTGGCGAGGGCAGTTCTTAATAGGGAGGTGCCCAGGCCCCGGCCGCGCCACTGCCGCGAAACCGCCATGCGGGTGATTTTCCCCGTCAAGAGCAAACGCACCGTCCCCACCGGTTCATTGAGGTGATTCGATGCGAGGAAGTGCAGTGCGCCGCCGTCGAACTCGTCCCATTCATCTTCCTCCGGGACCCCTTGTTCCGTAATGAAAACTTCACGGCGCAGCTGCTCCAGCTGACGTCGGTATTTTTCCCATTCCACCTGGCGGACCTCAGGCAAGATCTCGTTCATTGGAGGTATCCGCAGTCCGTTAACTCCTCAATCAGTTGTCGCTCTGCCGGCGGATAGTGAGAGGCATTGATGGGGGCGTACGAACAAATATTTTCGGCGAGAGCTAGAGATGCAGTGAACTGGTCGCCATTGATGTAAAGAGTTGCCAAGTCTGGTCCGCCGCGGCGGTAGGCCGCGCGTATTTTTGGCGCGAGACGAGGGATTGGATTTTCTTCCTGATAACTCAAAGTATCCCTTTGTGGTTGCGTCATATAGCGACCAAACCAATCTGCGATTTGCGCTTCGTTCGCCACCATGTCCCTCAGCTGGTGGATGACGCTTGTCAAGTCAGCATCGGAGATCAATCCCGGGTTCGCGGCTCTTTCTCGCCCCGGGTCGCTAAAACGCTGATCTTCCGTATAGACTGAAGCGATTTCCTGGCTGCAGTCCAGCAACATCTCCGCGTAGCTGGGAGCACGAAAGCCGGTGGAGTAAGTCATGCATTCGCCCTGTGCAACGCCCCAGTGGGCTATACGCGGCGGAATATAAAGCAGGTCTCCAGGATGGAGGGTCCATTCCTCGGTGGTATCAAATTCGGCGAGTATTTTACAGCTGGTATCTTGTCGCAATCGGCTGCCGGCGTTNNGCCTGCAGCAGGAACACGTCGTAGCTGTCGAAATGCGGCCCGACGCCGCCGCCGTCGACGGCATAGCTGACCATGAGGTCATCGACGCGCCAGTTGGGAATAAAGCGGAACCTGTGTAAAAGCTGATGTAATTCAGGATTCAGCTGATCCACGGCTTGAACCAGGAGCGTCCAATGCGTCGCAGGTAGTTGGCTGAACCTGTCGGCGGAAAAGGGACCCTCTTCCATACGCCATTGGCTGCGCGAGGGAAGTTTCGTCCCAACTTTTTCCAAAATGAGGCGGCTCTCCACTCCGTCTTCGAGGCTGTAACCGGCCAATTCGTCCGGATCGAGGACCGGGAAATCCGCTAGAGCATTGCGGATCACCAAAGGTTTCTTCTGCCAGTAATCCTGCAGAAACTGGTTGATCGATATAGATCCTAAGCGGCTGAGAATGGTTTCTATCATGTCTGGAGCCGCTCCTTGGGCGATGGACTACGCGGTCGGGTGTTGGACCTTCATTGCCTGAGCTCGCGCGTTGCCCGTATAAGTCGCGGGCGTGAGATCAAGCAGGTACTGTTTTGCGCTCGTCGGTAGGTCAAGTGTGTGAACAAAATCTTGGATCAATTGCCGTGTGATGGTCTGACCTCGCGTGAGCGCCTTAAGTTTTTCGTAGGGCTCCGGAATACCATAGCGGCGCATGACTGTTTGGATGGGTTCCGCCAGGACCTCCCAGGCGTTGTCGAGATCTTCCTCCAGCGCCTGATGGTTCGTCTGAAGTTTGCCGATCCCTTTTAAGACCGAGGCATAGGCGATAAGACCGTACCCAAATCCGACCCCCATATTGCGCAACACGGTGGAGTCGGTCAAGTCCCGCTGCCAGCGGGATACCGGCAGTTTTGTCGCCAGGTGGTGCAGTACCGCATTAGCCAGTCCGAGATTGCCTTCCGAGTTTTCAAAATCGATCGGATTGACTTTATGCGGCATAGTTGATGAGCCCACTTCTCCGGCGACGGTTCTCTGTTTGAAGTAACCGAGCGAGATATAGCCCCAGACATCCCGATTGAAATCGATCAGGATGGTGTTGAAGCGTGCGAAGGCATCGAAGAGTTCAGCAATGTAGTCATGGGGTTCGATCTGGGTAGTAAAGGGGTTCCAAACCAGCCCGAGGCGCGTGACAAAGGCCTGGGCATGTTGCTCCCAGTCGACTTCGGGATACGCACTGAGGTGTGCATTATAGTTGCCTACGGCACCGTTGATCTTGCCCAGGATGGGCACGTTTTTGATCTGGTCGACCTGTCGTCGCAGCCGGGCGACAACATTGGCCATTTCCTTACCAACAGTCGTGGGGGACGCCGTTTGACCGTGGGTGCGCGAAAGCATAGGTACAGCGGCATTATCGAGCGCCAATTGTGTAATGCCAGTGACAATCTTGTCGAGTTCTGGCAGGAGCACCTGGTCGCGGCCGCGTTGTAGCATCAAGCCGTGGGCCAAATTGTTGATGTCCTCCGATGTGCAAGCGAAATGGACAAATTCCAGCACTGCTTGCAACTCGGGATTTTCCCGCATTTTTTCTTTGAGAAAATATTCCACGGCTTTGACGTCGTGGTTGGTGGTGCGCTC
>DJFO01000006.1:10813-13785 GCA_002432555.1 Marinagarivorans sp. UBA5870 | reverse complement strand
GGCAAATCCGCTGGCCGCGCCGCCGAGCACCGATCCGGCTGCCAACACCAAAACGCCGCGCAGAAAAAGTCGCCGGCCGCCGGTGGACATGTTGATCACGCTGGTTGAGGCGATGTAGGCGGAGACCAGGAATGGGTTGAAGCCCCACAAGCCCAGGCAAAAACCGTCCAGAGCGCAATCGCTCAAGAGATGCCGGCTCGGTTTGTGAAAAAAAGGAATGCGGAAGAGCAAGGGGGCGTAGAGGAATCCCTGAAAAATGACAAAGACCCAAAGGAGGGTAGTGTCCTGCCCCCAAAACAAGGACAAATGGATCAGCAGCGACACCAGACAGGCGCCCTGACGAATGGCGAAAATCGATTTATTTTCCTGCACCAGGTTTACACTGCTGGATGTGGCTCGGCCCATCACAGGTCCTTGAGTAACCGGTAGTTGTCTGAGTATAGCAAAGCCTCCCTGCGTTTTACCCGCGCGCGGCGCCCGGTTGGGCTATGACGAGCCTCGCGTCCCTGCGCTGCAGGTAACTTTCTATCCAGTAGTCAAGGCTGATAAAACGCCCGCCGCCGGTGAAAAACAGGCTCAGCAGCATAATGAAGTAGGTGGCGGAGAATTCGATTCCGTTGTTGAGAATGACAGGATTGCCTTTCTCTGTCAGCCAGGCGTAATCGCCGTGCTCACGCAGAATGGTTTTGATGCGGCCGAGACGCTCACCAACGGCCGCGCTGTTTTCCAGGCTCGCCCGGGCGCCGGGAACACCTGCCTCCGCAAGCACGGCGGCCGTGCTCGTTGCGGGATTGCTCGGCGCTATGGCGAACCATCCATTCTCCCAGTGCACCGTAAGGGCCGCCACCAGCATGGTGATCATCAGAGGGCCCGCGAGCCAGCGCACCCCCAGACCTATGAGGAGGGCTAATCCTCCGCCGATCTCCACCGCGGTCACGCAGACGGCCAAGAGCGCGGGAAACGGCAAGCTCAAGCCCCACTCGGGATCGCCTAACCAGGCAACCGTATCGCTGAAAGTATGGAGTTTATGCAGGCCTGCTGCCAAAAACACGGGGCCGAGGTAGAGCCGAAAAGCGAGAGGCGCAAGAAAATCCAGCGCGCGAGTCTTATTCAGTTGACGATGTAAGAGCAGAACATACGCATTCATTTTTGCAGTTTCTCCCTTTTTCCTGTTGAAAAGCGGTGCGCTTGCGCTGTCATGCACCGCCTGGTGGTGTTGCCGCGGCGGAAGCCAATGCAGGATTGATCGGCAGAACAATGTTCTGCTCCAGAAGCTGGTTCAGCAGCGGTTTGCCAAAATTGAATAGGGTGGCGGCGTCCAGATTGGGNNGGCGAGCCGTTCAAGGAGCACTGAGGCCGTGGCCGGGCCAATTTCCAATAGCTGCAGCAGCAGAGCCGTTATCGCGTTTGTTTCTGTGAAACGCACCTGGTGATCGACCGCGCGATACACCAGCAGAAAGGTCGGCTGGGGCTGGGCCGGCAAAAATTCCGGCCGTATCCGCTGCACCGGCCAATGGTATTGCAGGTTTTGGAGAGTAGGATTTAAGTAAAAAGTCGACTCGTTATGCACCGGTAAAGAGACGCGCGGAATCACCGCCGGGTGCAGGTCGACTTCCAGCTCGCGCCATTCGTAGTCAAGCAGTTCTGCAAGCCAAGGTGGCAAATGGGCCGAGGCCGCCGCTGCGGTGACAAACTGGACAAATTCCCACGGAATTCGACTGAAGTAGGGGCTTTGGCATTGCCAATCGCGATAGAACTGCCGGCATATGGATAACCAAAGCTCGGCCGTTAAAAGTTTGCGAGCGACCGGAAAACAGCGGTCGATAAATCCGCAGACNNTGCGGCGCGGAGGTATCGCCTCCGGCAGCGGGCGCTCGCCGGGGGCGCGCAGGTATGCCGCGTAAATTTCTTGAAATTTCGCGAGATGAGTAGGCGGTACAGGGGGCATATGTCAGGCCGGCTTGCGCTGTGCGATCAGGGATTTCGCCTGCAAAGAATGAATCTGGTGCAGCTCACGCTCCAGGAGCGCAAAATCCGGAAAATTAAAATCACGCTCGAGGCAGGTTGGAAGCTTCCGCCGGTCACCTCCGATGCATGTGTAGGCGGTTTCCAGCAGCTCCCAAACGGGATCTATCACTTCCGCTCCGTGGGTGTCGACGATCAGGCCGTCCTCTTCCACAAAATGTCCGGCCACGTGAATGTACCCGACTTTGTGCAGGGGCAGGGCGGTCAAATAGGCGTAGGGATCGAAGCCGAAGTTGCAACTGTTGACATAGATGTTATTCACATCCAAGTGGAGAAAACAGCCGCTTTCCTCCACCACCTGGCTGATGAAGGCCTCCTCGGCCATCTCCGCCCCCGGGGGCGCAAAATAATAGGAAGCGTTTTCCAGGCCTATTTGCATTTCGAGAATGTCCTGTACCTGTCGTAAACGTCCGCTCACCCAGTGTACCGCCTCTTCGGTACAGGGAATTGGCAGCAAGTCGTAGAGGTGGCCGGTGTGACTGCACCAGGAGAGATGTTCGGTGTAGAGCTCTATGCGGTGGGCGCGCATAAAGCGTTTAATGTTTTGCAGTAATTCGACGTCCAGTGGATCAACACTGCCGATGGAGAGGGAAAGGCCGTGGCAGGTAAAAGGCACACGCTCGGTGAATTCTTGCAAGCTCGCCGCGTATTTGCCGCCTGCTCCGATCCAGTTTTCCGGAGCGATCTCAAGAAAATCAATGGAACTTAGATCGCGCGAGCGCAGTACCGGCAGAAGTTCTCGGCGCAGGCCCAAACCTGCACCTGTTGGTAATCGAGTCATAACCTTACTCTGGGCGTTGGGAGAATGCACAGNNGCCTACCGCCAGACAGCTTGAGGCACCTACTCCACGCGGAATGCCCGCGCAAAAATCGCCCGCGGGATGCGGGCGGCCAATCAGCAAGATGCAAAACGCGGCCGGAATACCGCCGCGTTTTGCATCGGGTGG
>DJFO01000006.1:0-10793 GCA_002432555.1 Marinagarivorans sp. UBA5870 | reverse complement strand
GCCTTCACCGCACTTGCCTTCGCCTTTTTTGCCCTCGCCGCATTTGCCTTCACCACATTTGCCCTCACCATCTTTGCCGTGGGCATCGGCAAGCTGGTAACCCTGTTCAAGGGTAGTGGCAGAAAACGGACTTTCCGCGGCGTTAAGATTGGCGGCTCCCATAGCCAATACGGAGCCGAGAGCGAGTGATGTGATCAATGCTTGTTTCATGAGAATTTCCTCTTTGTATTTAATAGATACCCCGCGGGCGAATCCCGCCTGGGAGACCGGGTGAGACCCGGTTACCCTCCAGCGCAGCTTTGGACTCGGTGCCTTAACGTTCGTTACATTGCGTTGTTAGAATTCGAAGGTTTTTTATTCCGGTGGCCCGAGTTCGCATCTGGCGAACTCCCGTTGCCGGTCACGCCTACCTTGGCTGGCTTTGTTCAGCCTCTCAAACATGCGAGGCTCCTCAACCCGCCCCACTGGAACGCAGCAGTCGTCGCCGGGCTCGGTCTTCCACGCCGCGCTTGTGGGGTTGCGCGCCAAAAGAACGGGCATTGACGCTCCGACGTTTGCCGAGCCCGCTATAGTAGTGGCAATCGCAAAGCCAGGTGGATTGATCCTTCGGATCCGCAGGGTAGCGCCGACTGTGCAATCTGTGGCCGGTACGCATCAGCCAGAAGGAAATCGACGATTCATGTTGCAAGAACTTGCATTACCGGGGGGATTGGAGTTGCGCGGCGCGCGGGACTGCGACTGGGAGTTTCTCGAGCAGATCTTTTGTGCGACGCATTGGTTTTTGTATCCCTCCGATGACATCCCTGCGGCGGGCGAATCGGTTTTGCATCAGCAATATCTAGTGCAGCAGGCCGAGTACCACAGTCGCTACGCCGGTCTCGGGACATTTGTGATTGCGCACCGCCATCTTCCCGTCGGAAAAATTCTTCTGCAGGAATCTGCGAGCGCTCTGCGGGTCATTGATTTCGGTTTTCTGCCGGAGCACTGCCGCAAGGGCTATGGCTCCGCCGTGCTCCACGCCCTCCAATGTTACGGTGCCCGGCGGCACCTGGTGTTGCAGCTGTCGGTCGACCGGCGGAATCCACTGGCTAAAAAACTTTACTTATCCCTTGGTTTCCGCCTGGCTGCCGGTTCCGAGACGCATGAAACGCTCGAGTGGTCCGCAGCGGAGATCTGTGGCAATTAACCTGGAAGCTGCGTCCGTTGAGCGACGCTGCTGCGGTAGGCGATGACACCGAGCGACGCTCGTTTTACACTGGCGCCCGCCGTGCGGCTGATTTTTGCAGGCCTGAGCGTACATTCTCAATTTCGGGTCGACCCGCTGGAATAAGTGTCCGCCGCACCCGTCCAACATTGGAACACATCATGATCGACAGACCCAAAGCCGAAACTTTTGCCGCCGAGTGGATCGCCGCTTGGAACAGCCGCGACCTGGAGCGTATTCTGTCCCACTACGCAGAGGATTTTGAATTTACTTCGCCGTTTATTGCGCTAATTGCCGGCGAACCCTCCGGTAGGCTGCGCGGCCGCCAAGCCGTGGGGGCCTACTGGGCGAAGGCGCTCGATCGGTTTCCCGATTTGCGCTTCGAGTTGGACGAGGTGTTCTGGGGTGTCGACAGTTTGGTGATTCACTATCGCCGCCACGACGGCCGCGCTGCTGCGGAATGGTTTGAGCTGAACGCGCTTGGGGAAGTGGCGCGGGCCTGCGCCCATTACCGGGATTGACGCCGACAGCGGGCAAAATGTTGTGCAGGTTGACCGCAACAATACCCCTCGTTAAGAGTAAAAAATTGCGCAGGTTGGCCGCAAAAATACCGCTCTTTAAGGGTAAAACCTAACGCAGGTTAATCAAAAAGACAACGCAGGTGAAATCGCAAATATTGCGCGAGTGGAAGAGCAGCGTTATGGTTGGCGGGACACTCCGGCGGCCGCACGTCCAACTCACGATCAATGGATGAAACAATGCAAAAAAATCTTTTTTACGCCCTCACATTTTCCTGCGTTTTGACGGCCTGCGGCACCACCANNCCGCCGCAGCCGTTAATTTCCTGCGATGGATTCGGCCCCCAGGCTCCGCGGGATCTCAGCCAGCCAGCGGGATCGAACAGCCATATTTTTTCCCTCGCGCCGCCCCATACGCAGATGAACCTTTGCAATATTCATTTCCACAGCAGCGCCGAACATAAGGCCGCCGACTTTTCCGTCTACGCGGGCAAGGGGGATCATGGTCATGGGGGAGGGTACCAGTGCAATATCAGCCAATCCCTTTCGGCGGCGGAGTTGCGTGCGCCCGAGGTCGACGTCTGCCATGGGCTCAAACCTGGGGACACCATCGAAGTCCACTGGGTGTTTTCCTCCTGCGACGTCAAGCCTGGGAGGAGTCTGGGCGCTTGCATGGCCGCCAATTGCAGCAATCCTGAGCTGCGGGTCGAATCCCAGGTGTTCACCCTGGTGAACGACCCAGCGGCGATCAACTTTGCCGACTTTGATTACGCGGCGGAGGAAATCAACGGCTATTGCCAGGCGAAATCTCTGCCGACAGCGACTGGGACGCCAGTAGAGTATCTCGGGTCCACCACCGGGCCCAACTACAGCGAGCAGGCCTGCTCACCCTTACAAGTGACCTGGAGCGTGCACCCCGTCTGCGCCAAGCTGAATATCGGCAGCTTGGGACAGTGGTGCGCCAGCAACGTGTTCGCCGAGGACCATGCCCACGGCGTGCGGGAGTTGGTGACCAAGCTCGAGCTTTTGTCTGACATGCCCTAAGAAAATGCAGGTTTTCTTGATCGCGCGGCGCCGTGGTGGGCCGCCTACCTACGCCTGCTCCAGCCTCAGTCCCAGTAAGCCAAGTTTGTTGAAGTCGAGCGGCTTGACGAAGTGGTCGTCGAAGCCGGCGGCCAGGGCGGCCTGCTTGTCCTGCTCTTGTCCGAACCCTGTCAGGGCCACCAGCCGGAACGGGGAAACCGGCAGTGCGCGCAAGCGTAAAGCCGCCTCAAAGCCGCTCATGTCCGGCAGGCCTATGTCGAGAAAAATGATTTCCGGTTGGAAATCGGTCGCGGCAGTCACCGCCGCCGCGCCGGAATAGGCCGTCGCCACTTGGTGGCCGGTGAGGGTGAGCAACTGAGCGAGGGTATCGGCGGCGTCCTCATTGTCGTCGACAATCAAAATTCGTTGCGCGCGAGCCTGCGCCGCTGGTGCGCGTGGGGGCGCTGCCTGTGCGCCATCCGCCGCATGCCTGGGCAGGATGATTTCAAAGGTGCTGCCCAGCCCGGGACCGGCGCTCTGCGCCTGCACGGTGCCGCCGTGGAGTTGCACCAGTGTGCGAACCAGGGACAGGCCTATGCCGAGCCCGTCCTGCGTGCGCGTCTCCAAATGAGCGCCCTGCGCGAACAGCTCAAATATCGCATCGAGCTTATCCGGCGCTATGCCTATGCCATTGTCCGTCACGCGGATGATGATCTGCTGCGCGGCCGCCTGCACCGCGAGTTGGATCGCGCCTCCGGGCGGAGTGAACTTGCCGGCGTTCAGCAGCAAATTCGTGACGATTTGGGACAGCCGTACCGGGTCGCCGCGCACCCAGACTTCTTCCTGCGGCAGGTCGAGTGACAATCGATGGCCTTTGCTTTCAATGGACGGCAGGCTCGATTCGAGGGAGCTGTTGATGAACGACTTGAGTTCCACGGTTTCCGACCGCAGGGAAATTTTGCCCTGGGAAATGCGCGATACGTCCAACAAATCATCCACCAGGCGGGTGAGGTGGTCGGCGTGCCGTTGAATGGTGTTGCGCGCTTTTTCCTGCAGTGGCGGCACTACAGGGTCGAGCTTGCGCAATAGCTCCACAGCGGTCCTAATCGGGCCCAAGGGGTTGCGCAGCTCGTGGGCGAGGGTCGCGAGAAACTCGTCTTTGCGGCGGTCGACTTCCCGCAGCTCCCGCTCCATCATGCCCAGTCGCAGCAACGCCTTGACGTTGGCGATCAATTCGTCGGGCTCGATGGGTTCCACCAAATAGTTGTCAGCACCCCCGTCCAGCGCGCGAATTTTGTCCGCCGATCCTATAAAGGAAGCGGAAGTTTGCAGCACCAGAATGGTTTGGGTCTGCAAATTTTCCTTCAGCCGGCGGCAGACTTCCAGGCCGTTGATATCGGGAAGTTTGACGTCCAGCAGAATCAGGTTGGGCTTTTCCGCGGCGGATTTCGCCAGCGCCTCTTCGCCGCTCGCCGCCTCGATCACCTGAAATCCAGCGTGGGTCAGGACGCGCGTCTTTGCATAGCGCGCGCCGTCATTGTCGTCCACATTGAGAATCACCGCGCCCGGGTATTCATTGGCAGGCATAATCATCACCTCTGGTAATAATCCGCTGTGGCCTCCGTGCGGATGAGATCGCGCAGCGCAGTCAGCAACTGCTGCTTGAGCACCGGTTTCACGAAGTAGGCGTCCGCCCCGAGGGCGAGTCCCTTGCGTTTGTCTTCGACCTCGGTTGCCACAATTACGGGAATTTTCTTTCGGCTTGGGTCGTTTTTCAGTTCGGCAAGCCACGGCCACGCCGGTTCTCCGTAGAGCATTATGTCGAGAATTACCGCCGCCGGCTCCACCTTCGACCAGAAATCGGTGGCCTCCCGGACACTCCGCGCCGGCAACAGCTGAAATTCGGTGTTGAGCAGAAATTTCTCGTAGAGCAGTCGCACCGAAGTATTGTCCTCCAACAAAAGCACGGGCTTCTTACCGGCTTCGAGACGGTGTTGGCTGAGCGTTTCGCACGGCGATTCCGCCTGATCGCTGGTAAAGGTCAGGGGTAGAATGACCGAAAAAACCGAGCCTACCCCGGGGGTACTCGCCACCGCAACACTGCCGCGCAGAAGGGTTGCCAGGTTTTTGCAGAGGGGCAGCCCGAGTCCGGTGCCTTTAACCCTGCGCTGGAGCGGATTTTCCAGCTGGCTGAACTCCTCGAATATCAGCTGCAGATCATCGGCCGCGATGCCAACGCCGGTGTCGCTGACACTGAAGCGGATCTGCTGTTCCTCCGGCAGCCAGGTGGCGTTGACGATTATCTCGCCCGCCTCGGTGAACTTCAGCGCGTTGGAAATAAAATTGCGCAGGATCTGCGACAACTTTGCTTCATCGGTCTGGAGCTTCAGCGGTGCCGTCGGCTCGATAAATGCCAGCTTGACCGAGTCGCCAATCAGCAGAGGTCGCAACATCCCGCGCAGGGCGCTGAACAACTCCCCCACGTCCACGGTCTGGATCCGAATATCCACCTTGCCGGCTTCGATTTTGGCGATATCAAGTAAATCGTTCACCAGGTCGGTGAGGCTCAGGGCGCTCTGCATGATGAAGATTACCTGCTTTTCCTGCTCGGTGGTGAGCTCCCCGTCCACCCGATCGAGCAGGAGTTTGGCCAGCGCGCGAATCGAGCTCAAAGGCGTGCGGAATTCGTGGCTCATATTCGACAGGAAGCGCGATTTCATTTCGTCCGCGCGGCGCAGGTGGCCGGCTTTTTCGTCCAGCTCAGCATAGAGGGCGACCACTCCGCGGTTGGTGTCCTCCAGCTCACGCGTCAAATTGATTAGGTCGTCTTGGCGCGCCTTGAGCTCGGCGAGTGTCGCGAGTAATTCGCGGTTTTGTTGCAGCAGCTCGCGCATGGTGTCATCCGCCGGCAGGCTGGCAAGCTCGGCGCAAAACTGGTCGACGGCCTTCGCGCTGATCAACTTCGCGTCCCGCGGTAGCAACTTCTGCAGGATCAAAGAAGTTGCGCCGGGTCCGGTGGTGATCTCGAATCGGTCCATCAGGCGGCGCGCGCCGAGAATTCCCTTGCCCATGCCGGTGGGCGATTGGTAGGTGCCGGCGAGTATCGCATCAAGCTGGCTGATGCCCGGGCCCTCGTCTTCGATGCGAATAGTCAGTAGCTGTGGTGCGGTTTCGCCCTCCAGGGCGAAATGCACCATGCCCCTACCGGCGTAGTTGTAGACGTTGCGTGCCAGCTCAGACACAGAGGTGGCGATACGCACCTGATCCTGGCCGCCGAAGCCGCAAAAGCTGGCGATCTGCCGCGCCCTTTGCCGCGCGCATACCACGTCCAACTCGGTTTGGATTTGCACGCTAAGTACGCGGATGCTCATAGGAAAATATCCTCTTGCCGCAGTACCACTACCGATACGTCGTCCCGCTCGCGCCGGAAATCCCGGTACAGAACCGCGGCGATCAGGCCCGGATGGCATAGGGCGAGGCCCGGGTAAACATCCAGGTCCCAACGGGTGTTGATGCCGTCGGAATGCGCGATCAGCAGACAACCGGGCTCCCAGGGTTCAGCGAACTCGGCCACTTTGCGCAGGTTGCTGCCGACTATGCCGTTGTGAGAAACCAGGTGACGGCGCCGCCCGTCGCGCAGCAGGCACGCGGCTATATTGCCAACGCCGGCGAATTTCACGATCCCTTGCTGCCCATTTATTTGGGCAACCGCGACAGCTGCACCACGGGTACCGCGCAAGGCCTGGTGCATTTGCTGGAGGAGCGCTGCCGGCGGCGGGCACTCGCGATCCGCCACCACAGCCGCGGCCGCGAGTGCCGCCTCGGCGGCGGCCGGGCCATGGCCGAGCCCATCCGCAAGCATCAGGGTCGCCCCCGCGGGACCTTGCTCGAGAATCCAGGCATCGCCACAGATGTCTTCACCCGGCATGGGCAAGCAGACTGCTCCAACCACCAAAGGTGAGACGGGACAGGCGTCGCGCCAGAGGACTAGACGCAGAACCGTGCCTTGGTTTGGTCTGGAAAAGATGGCAAATTCCTGGCTAAGTCTACCCATGGCGCCAAGGCCTATGCCGTAGGTGCCCCCGGTGGAATTACCATCCGCCAGCTGGCGGGGCAGATCGGCGATGCCGGGGCCGTTGTCGAGCGCAAGAATTTCCACTCCACCGCCGGCGAGACCGCGCAAAATCATTTCTCCGCGTTCGGCGTATTTGACGATGTTGGTCGCCGCCTCCGTGACAACTAGGGCGAGTTGACCGAGTTTGACTTCGTCAAGCACCTGAATGCGGCCCAACTCGGTGGCGGCACGGCGTGCGACGGCGACGTCGCTGGGGTCATGGATCGAAATGACTTGTTGGGGGGCGAGGCGGATCAGAAAAATTTCCATTTGATGATGGTGACCGTGGTGCCCATGCCCGGCGCCGTATCAATTTTGAATTCGTCGGCCAGACGCTTAGCGCCACCCAATCCAAGACCCAGACCGCCGCCGGTGGTATAACCGTCCGTAAGCGCTAGGGCCACGTCGGCAATGCCGGGGCCGTGATCGACAAAACTCAAGGATAGGCCGCGCCGGCCCTCCTCGGTCAGGTGGACGAGGTGGGCCTCGCCGCCGCCGCCATACCGCAAGGTATTGCGGGCGAGCTCGCTCGCGGCGGTGACGATTTTCGTTTGATCGACGAGGGAGAACCCCGCAGCGACTAGGTCTTCCCGCACTTGTTTGCGCAGGCGCACCACGTCTTCATCGGATTGAATGGGAATCACGAGCACTGGGCTGTACCGTGAGAATATGCGAGGTAAGGGCGCCCCGTGCGAAGAGGACGCCAGTGGGGGATAGCGAGAGTCACGACCGATCCCGCTCCAATAGCTTGATACCCTGTTCGACGTTGAGCGCCGTATTCACGCCTTCCAAAGTTAGGCCCAGCTCCACAAGAGTAATTGCTACTGCCGGTTGCATACCGACCAAAACCGTTTGGGCGTCGAGAATCCGTGCCATGGCGGCGGTGTTGCTGATCATGCGGCCGATAAATGAATCCACTATGTCAAGGGCAGAAATGTCGATCAACACACCGGTGGCCCGGTCCTTGACGATGCGGGCCGTCAGATCGTCCTGCAGTGCCATGGCGAGCCGGTCGTGCATGTCGACTTGGATGGTTACCAACAGCAGACGGCCCATGCGGAGAATCGGGATGCGTTCCATAAGCCTGTTACCGCTGCTGGCCGACCGGACCGGCGGTGGAGGGCAACTGGGTGACCGTAGACCCGGTTTTTTTCAGGGCAACCATAAAAGCATCGGCGAGGGTAGCCTTGGTGACCACGTCTTCAAGATTGACCCCGATGTGGACGATTGTCTGGGCAATTTGCGGGCGTATGCCGCTGATAATACAGTCGGCCCCCATTAATCGCGCGGCGGCGATGGTCTTCAAGAGGTGTTGCGCTACCAGCGTATCCACTGTGGGAACGCCGGTGATGTCGATAATGGCAATGACGGCGCCCGTCTCCATGATTTTCTGCAGCAAATTTTCCATCACGATCTGCGTGCGTGCACTATCAAGAGTGCCGATCAGCGGCAGGGCGAGAATGTTTTGCCACAGTTGCACCACCGGCGTGGACAGCTCGAGCAGTTCCTGCTGTTGGCGAATGATGGTTTGTTCGCGGGCTTTTTGATAGACCTCGATGGTGTAAAGACCGAGCCGGTCGAAAAGGACACTGGTTCGGCTGATTTCCTCTCCGAGTTGTTTGGCATCGTCGCCGAAGGCAGTGCGAAGGTGCTCGAACAAAGGCTCCTTGAGAGAAAAAACGAAAATCGCGGTTTCGATGGGTGTGAAGCCCTGCCGTACGCGCGCCTTGGAAATTTCCGCCAAGAGCTGGCGGACATCCGCCCAGGTGGGGCTGTCGACATCGAAGGTGACGCTGTTATTGAGCGCGGTGATGAGCAACGTCAAAAACTGGGCCGCCTGCCGGCGCAATTCTCCCTCAGCGCTGCGTTCCCGCTGTTGCAGGTGAGACACGAGGCCGGAAATCCATCCTTCGAGCAACTGCGCCTGATACTTCGCGATAATGGCCGCAAGATTATGGGATTGATTACTCATAGATATCCTCGGTGTGAAAAGACTGATCGCGCAGATGATGTCCGCCCGTTGCGCGATACGGCATAGGGTCGTTTTATTCATTCGCTCAAATGAACCGGTCAAGCGATGACGAATGAAGCTGGAGAAGCGAGAATCCAGGGGGTAAATGGGTTTGATATGCAACCCACCGGGAACCTTGACTTGCCAATATACCGGGTGCGAGGTCGCCACCTGTCCATAGGTGATCCCCAGCACGGGCGGGTCATGCTATGCAATCTCGCCGCAGAAATGCAAGCAAAACTAGGCCAGCCGAAACTATATTTGGCAGGCGGACGACCTCGNNAAAGTTTGGGTTTTTGTTCTGTGCGGTAAACCACGCGGGCTTGCGGCGTGAGTGAGACGAGCCTCTCCTCCGGTTACGGACGGGTACGCCTTGATGCGGAACTTTAACTTGAAGTCAGACGGACCATCCTGTCGCTACGCGAGAGGGTCGAGCTTCAAATGAGCGTTAAAAACATTCATGTAGGCCGTCCGCTAGACCCGTGTGTCTGCTCGTGGAGGGAGCGGTGCCGCGCCGGAGAATCCGCCGTGTTGCCGACCACGGATTCACGACCGGCCGCGTCCTGCGCGGCCTCAATGCGTGCGACCTCCTCACACCAGAGTTCCGCCTCCCGGTGGCGGCCAATCCCGCGCAGCAATTCATAACCGCGACGAGCGGCGTCTTGGACGGTAGCGGGATTACCAAGGGCAATTTTGAATTGGGGCAAGGCCGCTGCATCCCGTCTTTTGGCAAGAATGCGGCCGATAAAATAAGCGGCCCCTGTGCTCTGCGCGCGGCGTCGCTGAAATTGCTCGTACAAGGGCAAAGCCGCCGCGTCGCTACCGAATTCGTAAGTGGCCTGGGCAAACTCCCATAGCTGAAGGTCGCTCAGGGACGCCGGATCTGTGTCGGCAAACCGTGTCAGCAGCGACTTAGCTTTCTGCACGTGACGGAAACGTTGTTGCCAGACAGGGATATTTGCCTCGAGCCAGGCGTGATCGAAGTGGTGGAGCACTTCGCCGTAGCGATTTCCCAGCCAGATTTCGGCGGCGTTAGTGTCGCAAGGAGCAGGCAACTCAAGTGTGTCCGTCAATTTTTTTACCCGATCTTTTAGAGCGGGGTGGGTATCCGTCTCATGTGTTTCCGCGGCGAGGTTTTGTTCGAGTAATTCCTGCAGACCGGCGCCACTCAGCGGTGACTGTTTCAAAAAATGCGCCAGTGCTTCAAACGGGGGTGCGGGGGGCGCTGGCATTTCGTCTGCTTGGCGGAAATAGGTACGCCAAAATTCTCTTTCGATGTGGGGGGCTTTAGCGTAGATATGGAGCAGCGCTCTGGCGGCGATCGCCGGGGATGTCAGCTCGGCGGCGACCTGATCAGCGGCATATTCATTGTTGCGGACCAGGGCAAGTGAATCTACGGTGGCTGTGGGGGCGCATCCGAGGATAAATCGTTGCAGCAGGCGCGCCGCGAGCGCCGGTTTTGCGTCCCCGGCGGCCACCGCCTGCACCCACGCCTGGCGCACCCGACCAATCCAGCCGGAAAAGGGCCGCTGATTGCCCGCAAGATGCCCGAGCTCGTGGGCAAGTACCACCTGCATTTCCTCCGGCGAGAGCGCGAGCAACAGTTGTAGTCCGAGGATCAATGTGGTGCCTCGACCTCCGTGAATACCAGAGTGGGTGCGCTGAATCACCGCCGCGTTGAGATGGCCGTCGAGGATCACCTGGTGGATTTTTACAGTCTTGAGCGCGGTGGCCAGCCGGTCAATTTCCTCGAAAACGCGCGGATGCTTTTCCCTTTCTAAAATATAAGCGCGTGGACCATCGACCGATCTTCCCACAGCTTTCAGGAAATTCCAGTTGGCTGCTATTGGCACTGCCAAAATTTTATTGTTTAACACCAGCCGGAGATTGCCGCAGGTCAAAATCATTCCGAGGGCACCGCGT
>DJFO01000357.1 GCA_002432555.1 Marinagarivorans sp. UBA5870 | reverse complement strand
TGCCGGTGGCGGCGCCGGCCCAGGGGGAGATGGCGGTGGGGTGGTTGTGGGTCTCGACCTTGCAGAGGATGTGGACCGGCTCGGTGTGGGGGGCGTATTCGCCGGTGACGGGGTCGGCCCAGAAGCGTCCGCCGACGGTGCCGGCGAGGACGGCGGCGTTGTCCTTGTAGGCGGAGAGCACGCCCTCGGGGTGGAGGGTGTGGGTGTTCTTGATCATCTGGAACAGCGAGCGGTCCTTGGTGGAGCCGTCGATTTCCCAGGTGGCATTAAAGATTTTGTGGCGGCAGTGCTCGGAGTTGGCCTGGGCGAACATCATGAGCTCAACGTCCGTCGGATTGCGGCCCAACTGCTGAAAACTGTCGAACAAGTAGTCGATCTCGTCGTCGGCGAGCGCGAGGCCCAACTCCGCATTGGCAACCTCCAACGCTATGCGGCCGCCGCTGCAGATGTCCACCACCAACAAGGGCCGCGGCTCCTGTTCGGTAAAGAGCACGGCTGCCTCATCCAGGGTTGCGAACACCGATTCCACCATGCGATCGTGCAGCAGCGGCACCAAAAGCTTGGGATCAAAATGGCCGGAAATGTAATAGGCCACGCCGCGCTCCAGGCGTTGAATCTTGTCGAGGCCGGCGTTGTGGGCGATATCGGTGGCCTTGGAAGACCAGGGAGAAATGGTCCCCGGGCGCGGGACTACCAGTAGCAGCCCGCCGCCGCCGAGGGTGACCTTCGGCATTTTTGGGCCATAGGTCAGCAGCTGGGCGAGCAATTCGGTCTCGTGGTTGTCGAGAGGCTCCCGCAGATTGGCGAAGTGAATGAACTCGGCCGCCAGGTCGCTGACGCCCGGTTGGCGCTCCCGCAAACTTCGCAACAGTTTTTCACGGCGGAAAGAAGAAAGAGCGGCGGCACCGGGCAGAATCAACATGGATGGAAAGTTCTCGTCAGACCAAAAAATCTCGGGCGGCATTGTACTGGAAATGCTCCGGCGCAGGCACCTCGTTCGGGAACTAGCGCTATATTCGAATGTTGTCTAACGCACAGATTCTTATAAGGAAAAGGGCGTCAATACCGCAAAACGCCAGGGAGCGCAAGCTAGGCATCGTTTTGTTGATGGGTTAGAATCGCGCAAAATTTGCTCAAATTCACATTTCGGTGTTGAGGGCTGCGGTCGGTTGGCTGCAGCCGAGTGGACATGGAACAGCTCACGCCAACGCCCCAGAAGAGAGTGTGCCCTCAATGGATTTGAAAAACGGTTTGTTACAGACATTTCGGTGTGCGGGGTTTGGCCTGCGGCGCTTCGCGCAGCAGCTTAAGCTGCTCATCCTGGCGGCGGCAGTTTCCGCTCCGCTGGTCGGCAGTCGCATGCCGACCACGCTCGAACAGGTTCAAGCGAGCGGGAAGCTCGTTATTATCTCCCGCAACGGACCCACTACTTACTACGAAGGCACCAATGGCTTTACCGGCTTCGAGTACACCCTAGCGCACGCGTTTGCCAAACGCCTCGGGGTGAAACTGGAAGTCGTCGAGGAGGAGGACCTCGGCCGGCTGATCGAGAACGTCGGACGGGAGGGGCATTTCGCCGCGGCGGGACTCACGGTGACGCCGCGCCGTCAGCGCAGCGTCGCCTTCACCCGTCCCTATATGCAGGTCACTCAGCAGGTTATTTATCACGCGAACACCCATCGCCCCACGTCGGTGGAAGACCTGATCGGCAAACACATTCTGGTGGTCAACGGCAGCGCCCATTCAGAGCGGCTGCGCGAACTGCAAAAGGAATATCCCGAACTCAGTTGGGAGGAGCGCCACGACGTGGAAATGCTCGATCTGCTGGAAATGGTGCACAACCAGAAAATCGACTACGCCGTCGTTGACTCCAATGCCTTTGAACTCAATTCCCCTGTGTACCCCAAAGCGAAAGCGGCCTTTAATCTCAGCGAGCCCGAAGCGATCGCATGGGCCTTCCCCCATTCGGCGGACACCAGTCTGCTGGACGCTGCGAATCACTTCCTCACCGCTATGGAGCAGAGCGGCGCCCTGTCGGATATCAAGGATCGGTTCTGGGGACAAGTGAACGAAATCGGCAGCAACGACGCGCTGGTGTTTGCGCGCCGAGTCGAAGAGCGCCTGCCGGTCTGGCGCGACCAATTGCAGGAGGTGGCGCAGGAACACGAACTCGACTGGCTGCTGTTGGCGGCCCTCAGCTATCAGGAATCCCATTGGGACCCGAAGGCCACCTCGCCCACCGGTGTGCGCGGATTTATGATGCTCACACTCGCCACCGCGAAAGAGATGGAGGTCAAGAACCGGCTCAATCCGGAACAGAGCATCCGGGGCGGTACCCGTTATTTTCGCAAGCTGCTCGACCGGATTCCAGCGAGCGTGACGGGGCAGGAACGGATTTGGCTCGCCCTGGCCGCCTACAACATAGGGTTCGGCCACTTGGAGGACGCGAGGGTTCTTGCTCAGCAGCATGGCGCCAACCCCAACCGCTGGGCCGACGTGAAGAATTATTTGCCTCTGCTTTCCAAGCGCCAGTACTACAAGTTCACCCGGCACGGGTACGCCCGCGGCCAGGAAGCGGTCAATTATGTGACCAACATTCGCAACTTCTACACGATTCTCGCCTGGAACGGCCTGGATCAATCGCAGCAGCTACCAGCGCTCGCCATGGCCGAACCCGAAGCGGAGACGAACGATTTTAATTTTATTGTCAGCGAAGCCGTAGCCAACCAGCATTTCGCCGATTCCACCATCAGCTCCTCCATGTAACTGTTAAACGCCGGTCGGATTCCGTTCGGCCGGCGCTCCGGCGGCGGGCGCTCCGGCCGGCTTTCGATCTTGACTCGCTGATCTGGCGCGCCGGCCGCGGAAAAAGTCGCGCATTAGGTCGCTCGCCTCGCTGGCGCACAAGCCTCCAAGCAACTGCGGATAGTGATTCCAGTGGCGCGCCTGCAGCAGATGCAGATGACTGACCAGCGCCCCCGCCTTCGGCTCTGCCGCTCCAAATACGATTCGACCGACACGCGCATGCACCAGCGCTCCGACACACATGGTGCAGGGCTCGATAGTGACATAGAGGGTCGCGCCGGCCAGACGGTAGTTGCCGCATGATTGAGCCGCCGCGCGCAGTGCGACGATTTCCGCGTGGGCCGTGGGATCGCACCGGCCGATCGGCTGGTTGTAGGCTTCGGCCAAGACCGTGCCGTTGCGCACCAAGACGGCGCCGACCGGCACCTCACCGGCACGCGCCCCGGTGGCGGCGAGCTCCAGGGCCCGCCGCATGTGGACGAGGTCTTCGGTCACTCTTCGCCGCCGATATAAACGAAACGCGGGATCGACTCTCCACCCACTTCCACGGATTCCTGAAACATGGCGAACGGCCGGACCGACAGGCTGTAATCACCGTACAAGCAGCGGTAGACGACCAGGGGCTCATCTGTTTCGGAATGTCGCGCAACGCCGAGGACCTGGTAATCGCGGCCCTTGTAGTGTCGGTAACGACCGGGCCGCAGGGAGTCGATGGTGAGAGAGCTGTGTTCTGTCATGGGCCTCAATCGCCAGAGTGGTAGGTCGCGCCATCGGGGTACAAGCTCTGCACAACCGGCAGAATCCGTACAAGATGGCATCGAAAGCAGCCAGTTTGTGTGCTCGATCTTATCGATCGGGGCATGAGCTGGTATTATGCGCCACCTCATACAGCCGCGGGGTTTCGCATGTTAGACCAAAATAGTATCGCCCAGCTTTCGCAACTCAAAAAAGAAATTCTCGCGAGCAAAGATTACGCCGAAGGTATCGTGGTCGGAGCGAACGGGCGTTTCGGTTTCGTAAAGCTCGACGACGGCCGCACGGCGTTTTTAAATCCCGAACGCATGCAGCACGTTTTGCCGGGCGACCGCATCAAAGTGAATGTGGTGAAAAATGATAAGGATCAGCTGGAAGCAGAACTGGAAAAGTTGCTTGAGGTAGGCACCACACAATTTGTGGGGCGTTACAAAATCAAGGGCAACAATCATTTTGTCCAGACCGACGACCAGGGCACGCGCTGGCTGTTCATCCCACCCCCGCTGCGCAAGAAATGCCAAGAAAACGACTGGGTGTTGGCGGAACTGAATAAACATCCGTATGACGACGGCAAAGCCTCGGCTAAAATTGTCGCGCGCCTCGGCGCGCCCGAGGATGATTTTATTCACCATCACATCACCATTGCCCAATTTGGCCTGCACCGAAATTGGACGAAAGATGTGCTGCAGCAAACCGAAGAAATTCGCAAAAGTATCGATTTGGCGGGCCGCGAGGATTTCACCTCGCTGCCCCTGGTAACTATAGATGCGGCGACCACCCGCGATATGGACGACGCGCTCTATGTCACCCGCAATGACGACGGGTGGGAGCTGTCGGTCGCGATCGCCGATCCCGGTCATTTTGTCGCGCCGGGCACGGCGGTTGCGAAAACTGCGCGCGCCTTTGGCCAGAGCGTTTATCTCCCGGGCAAGGCACTTTCCATGCTACCGGAGCACCTGGCCACGGAAACCTTTTCGTTGCTGCCGGAGCAACCCCGCCCGGNNGCTGACGGAACAATTCGC
Source organism: Marinagarivorans sp. UBA5870 (assembly GCA_002432555.1). The sequence goes on along the minus strand of DJFO01000357.1, from coordinate 1,637 downwards.
GCCTTCAATTTTCAATTCGGCATTGTTCGCTCCCGTCAAAAATTGTCTTATCAAGATGTCGGAGCTTTTTTGCGCGGTGATGCCACGGCGCTCGCGAATCTGGATCCCGTCCTGCAAAGCAGCCTGCAGAACGCGCGCGATTTGGCGCGGGCACGCCAGGCCTATCGACAGCAACACCATCTGGTTTACGAAGAACAGCCCGACTACGACTTTGTGATCAATAAAAAAGGCGCGCTGGAAGCGGTCCAGAAACGCGAACGCAATGACGCCCACCGGCTGGTCGAAGAGGCGATGCTGTGCGCAAATATTTCCGCCGGCGAATTTCTCGCGCAACACCAAACCGGCGTTTTCACAACCCATCAGGGATTCCGTCCGGAACGCCTGGGCGAGGTCCGCGCCGTATTGCGTGAGGACCTCGGCGAAGCTTTCAACGGCGATCACCTCAATGAATTTCAACCGCACGTGGAATTTATTCGAGGGCTGCAGCACAGCGGACAACATCGCAGCCTGTTGGCACCTTTGAAACGGATGATGCAGAACAGCGAGATCAATACAGCTCCAGAGCCCCATCTGAGCATGGGCGTCCGACACTACGCCACCATCACGTCTCCGATCCGCCGTTATGTGGATCTTTGCAACCATTGGTCGATTATGCAAATCCTGGCCGGCCGGCAGGCGCAACATATGCCCCAGAAAGTATTGGAGCAGCTGCGCGAAACACTNNAGGGCCGCCAGGCATGCCGACAGCTCGAACAGATTCTCGTCGGTCAATTTCTCGCTGACAAAATCGGCATGACCGGCGCCGGTGTCATTCGAATAGTGACGCAGCAAGGCTTCGGCGTGCGTCTGCTGGACACGGGGTTTGAAGGCTTTGTTCAAATTCCCAAAAAAGTGGAAAAAAGCTACGACGCCAAACGCATGACTTTGAAAGTCGGCGAGCGGGTGTTTGCATTAGACGATGTGGTAGAAGTGAAAATTGTCGGTGTGGATCTCGCCAAACGCCGCGTGCAAATGGCGCCTACCGAAGGCTTTGGCAGCGATAGTGCCCAGGCGGAATCCGAAGCGGTCGCAGAAGCCGAGATACCCGCCGAGGAATAGTTCCCTACCAGGGCCGGCGACCCGCATGCCCGCCGGCCCCTACAGGAATTTATGCACCCCCAAAGATAAAAAAAAACGGGCCTTGAGGGCCCGTTTTTTTACACATCTTTTATTCGATCGGTTCCAATTCCAACTCAACCCGTCGGTTGGCTTCGCGTCCTTGCGCCGTTGAATTGGAGGCGAGAGGATAACGATAGGAATAACCGATGGAGTTGACCCGTCCCGAAGCAACTCCCTGGTCGACCAAATAATTCCTGACACTGGCGGCGCGGTCTTCGCTCAGCCGCTGATTCAGGTCCGCACCACCGGTATTGTCGGTGTGGCCGGAGACTTTGATACGTGTTTTTTTGAATTCCGCGAGCACCTCGGCAACGGAATCCAGCACCGGATAAAAATCGCTGCGAATATCACTGCGGCCGGTGGCAAAAGTGATATTGCCCGGCATGATCAACTGAATATTTTCACCATCACGCTGCACCTGGACCCCGGAACCCTGGAGTCGCTCGCGCAGGGCCGTCTCTTGACGGTCCATATATACA
>DJFO01000008.1:4108-4344 GCA_002432555.1 Marinagarivorans sp. UBA5870 | reverse complement strand
CAGAAATCGGTCGGCTTCGTATTGCAAAGCGGTGACCACCCCAAGCGCCCGGAACTGGTAAAATTTCTGCGCGACATAGCGGGTGTAAGCGAAAAAATCACTTTTAGCGAACGTTTTACTGCGCTGCGCAGTCCCATCACATTCGCCCTGGAGGCGGATGGTCTGGACACAGGCATCCGCTTCTCTGGTATTCCCGGCGGGCACGAATTCAACTCGCTGGTGCTCGCGCTGCTGCA
>DJFO01000008.1:0-4065 GCA_002432555.1 Marinagarivorans sp. UBA5870 | reverse complement strand
TGTCAGCCTGAGCTGCCACAATTGCCCGGACGTTGTGCAGGCGCTCAATCAATTCGCCCTGTTGAACCCGCGGGTCCAAGTGGAAATGATCGATGGCGGGCTTTTTAAAGAAGTGATAGACGCCCGGGACATTCAAGGTGTGCCTACCGTTTATTTGAATGGTGAATTATTTGCGAGCGGCAAAGTCACCGCGGCCGAACTGGTGCAAAAACTGATTGACCGTTACCCGGTGACCGGTCAGCGCCCAGCTACCAAGGAAATGCCGTTGCAGGACGTGACTGTGATCGGCGGCGGCCCCGCCGGGGTGAGCGCGGCTATTTACAGTGCGCGCAAAGGGTTAAAAGTCACGCTAATCGCCGATCGCATCGGGGGGCAGGTAAAAGACACCATGGATATCGAGAACCTGATTTCGGTAACCAAAACCACTGGCCCGCAATTGTCGAGGGCGCTGCAGGCGCATATGGACGAATACGAAGTCACCGTAAAGGAACACCTGAAAGTGACGCGGGTGGAGAACGGCGATATCAAAACCCTGGTGCTCTCGTCCGGCGAGATTATTCCGACCAAAACGATCATTATTGCCACCGGCGCCAAATGGCGGGAGCTTGGTGTTCCAGGAGAAAAAGAAAATATCGGCAGCGGCGTTGCCTATTGCCCACACTGCGACGGGCCATTTTTCAAGGGCAAAGACGTTGCGGTGGTCGGTGGCGGCAACTCTGGGATCGAAGCGGCGCTCGACCTGGCTGGCATCGTAAAATCGGTCACGGTGCTGGAGTTTAATGCCGACCTCAAAGCGGACAAAATTCTGGTGGACAAGGCCTACGGCACGAGCAATATCACCATCGTCAAAAACGCGGCAACCCAGGCTGTTCTGGCGGAAAACGGTAAAGTGATAGGTTTAAAGTACAAGAATCGCGTCACCGAGCAGGAGCATCAACTCAGACTGGACGGCGTCTTCGTGCAAATTGGTTTGATACCCAACAGCGACTTTCTCGGCGGCTTGGTAGAGCGCAACCGGTTTGGCGAAATCCTTATCAATGAGCGCGGCGAGACCTCCGTCAAAGGCATTTTCGCGGCGGGTGATGTGACGACGGTACCCTATAAACAGATAGNNCGAAGGCGCCAAGGCGTCGCTGGCGTCCTTCGAATACCTGCTGAAGGAAGGCGATCACTTAACGGCAATGCACTATCAGAAACAGCTGAAATCCACCAGCAAAGTGGCTTAAGCTCTCGCGCAGTCGTACCTATGGGGCCGCCGTTCACGGCGGCTTTTGCTGTTCATTGATCCCACCGTTCCGCATTCAGCCGCAACCAGTCCCCGCCCCTCATCCCACCCCTATGCGTTTGCGAAATTGCCCCGGCGTCTCACCGGTCAATTCCCGAAACGCCGTGTAAAAATTGGACTGCGAACTGAATCCCACCGCCAGGCCGATGGACAATACAGAAGCTTTGGGTTCATCGCGCAATTGTTGTTTCGCCTCTTCCACTCGATACTGCCGTAAGAGACGGGAAAATCCCATATTGAACTGGGTGTTGATCAACTCGGAGGTTTGATGCGCGGTCAGGCCGAGCTGGTCCGCGAGAGTGGCGAGGCTCAGGTTCTCGTCCCGGTAGATTTTTTCCGCGCCGAGCAGGTTTTTAACTTTTTCGACGAGCGGCTGGCAATCGGTATTTTTTAAGGTGGAGACCGCNNCGCTTCGACGGCCCGCTGACCGAAGTCGGGAAACCGCAGCAGCAAAAACAAAATCGAAAAAAGAACCAGGGCGGTAAGATTGGCGTAGGCGATCATATACCAGTGCTCACCTAACCAGGGGGCCGTGAGGCCGACGAGCAAAATCAGGAACGCAACCGCCGCGAAACCACTGAGGAAGGCGAGTTCCAGGCGAAAATACTGCCGCTGGTCCTTGAGCCGCAGGGCGACCCGGCACAGCCAGAGCGCGTAGCCGCAACCCATGATAAACGCCATGGGGACGGCGATTTTGCCGGGGAGCCAAGGGGCCGCGAACGCCGGCAAAAAATGCAGCAGTAAAAGCGGGTGAAAACGCGCGTTCGGCTGCAGCACTTCCCGAAGAAAAAGAAAAAATGCGGGCGCAGAGCAAAACAGCAGGAAAACATACAAAGGATCATCAAAAATCGGCCTGTTCTGCTGCAAACTCCCCGCGTGTAACCCCTGCAGAGCGCCCACGGTGAACAACATCAAACCGCAGGCGCCCTTCGACAACCAGGTTTTTTCCAAACCGTGATAGGCAAACCAATAAACTACACCCAGCAGCAACAGTGCCCATAAAGAAAATCCGATCGACCATAACGTGATCAATTGCAACACAGAGCCGTTCTCCACCGATAATTATTATTGTAATAGGCTTGAGTGGCCCTAAGTCCCGCAGAAGGTTTTGTAAGGCGTTTCGGCGGGCGCCGGCCGCGCCGCGTATTTTTCCCGCCCCGGTTGTTCTTCGAACGGGCGCCGCAGCACTTCGAGCATTTCTTCAAAGGGCTGATAATCGCCCTCCTCCACCGCCGCCTGCAGCATATTTTCCACGTATTGATTGCGCGGGATGTAGAGGGGGTTAACCCGGTGCATCCCCTGCGTGATTTCGTCTGCCGGGCGATTTTCCAAAACGAGGCGGGCGCGCCACTGTGCCAACCAGGAATTCAGCGCTGTGTCATCGCCGCTGAATAGCTCGCGGAATGCGGGCGCGGCGGAGGCCGGCTCTAAACAGTCCGCCAGCCGGCGAAACGCTAAGGTAAAATCCGCCGCGCCGTCGCGCAGTGTTTGCAGAAATTCCCCTATGAGTTTCTCATCGTCTTCCATGGGGCGCGACAGGCCGATTTTCTGCCGCATGCCCGCCAGCCAATAATCGTTGAACACTTCGGAAAATTCCCCAAGCGCCGCCTCGGCGCGACTAATCGCGCGCTTTTCATCCGTGTCCAACAACGGCAGCAGGCACTCCGCGAGACGTGCGAGGTTCCACAGTGCAATTGCGCCCTGATTGCCGTAGGCGTAACGGCCTTCTCGATCGATGGAACTGAATAGGGTCGCCGGATCGTAAGTGTCCATAAATGCGCAGGGACCGTAATCGATGGTCTCACCGCTGATGCTCATATTGTCCGTGTTCATTACCCCGTGGATAAAACCGAGGTGCAACCAGCCGGCAACCAGTTTGGCCTGGGCGTGCAGTACCACTTCCAACAGGGCGAGGTACGGATTTTCCGCCGCGGCCACCGCGGGATAATGGCGTTGGATCACGTGGTCCGCCAGGGCTTTTAAGCCCGCTTGATCGCTGCGCACCCGAAAATATTCGAAGGTGCCGACGCGGATGTGACTCGCGGCCACCCGCGTCAAGACCGCGCCCGGCAATGCAGTCTCGCGATACACGGGCTGTCCGGTGGTCACCGCCGCCAGCGCCCGGGTGGTCGGGATGCCGAGGGCCGCCATCGCCTCGCTGACGATGTATTCGCGGAGCACCGGGCCGAGCGCCGCCCGCCCGTCGCCGCGCCGCGAGAACGGGGTCGGGCCCGATCCCTTCAGCTGGATGTCGCGCCGGACGCCGTCCCGGTCGACCACCTCGCCGAGCAGGATCGCGCGGCCNNCTGTCCGGTGGTCACCGCCGCCAGGGTGCGGGTGGTTTTGCAACCGAGATAATACATGGCGTCACTAACGAGAAATTCCCGCAGCACCGGCCCGAGAGCCGCCCGGCCATCCCCGCTGCGGGAATAAGGCGTGCGGCCGGGGCCTTTGAGCTGAATGTCCCGGCGCTGCCCCTGGCGGTCGAGAATTTCCCCGAGCAGTATTGCGCGGCCATCGCCCAAGCGGGGGTTCAAATAACCGAATTGATGGCCCGAATAGGCCTGGGCGAGAGGCTCGGCCCCAGGCGGTATGGCATTGCCGGCGAGCATTTGCACTCCCGCCGGACTTTCCAACGCCGCCGCGTCGAGCCCGAGCTCGTCCGCCAGGGCGCGGTTGACCTTGATGAGAGCGGGATTGGCGACCGGTGTGGGATCGACCCGCGAATAAAACCCGGCGGGCAGGCGCGCGTAAGTATTATCGAAGTGGAGCCCGGCAAA
>DJFO01000096.1:14510-15279 GCA_002432555.1 Marinagarivorans sp. UBA5870 | reverse complement strand
CACACGCCTCATGCCGTTTTCCGGCAAAAAACTTTCACGTGGGTGATGCTGGAAATTAACGACGACAGAAAGCCGTGCGGGCGAAAAAAATAGTTGCCTCCCTTTGCTCAAAAATGCAGCAGGTTTCGCCAAGCAAAGTTTGCTGCCGAGCTTAATATGGCGTAGAGAGCTTCTAAGTGTCCGGCAAAGCCAGAATTGAGAACAGGTTAAAATCGAGAGTGCGGTTTGGCGTCTGTTAATGCGTTGTAGACTCATTTTTCCCTTTATATAATCCGGCGCGACTTCTCCCGCACGAGGAATTGCCATGAAGCCAATAAAAATATCACCCAGTCTCCTGTTTTTGTTATGCACCGCATCGACCGTATTAAATTCCGGCTGCTCCAGCAGTGGCAACGATTCCAAACCCAGCGCCAATGCAGTCACTACTCCGGAATCTCAGGTTAAAAATTTAGAAGTGGCCACCACTACCCTTAGTGGCAACGTAATTAAAGGTGCAGTCAAAAACGCCGACGTGCTCTTTTATCAGGTTAACGGCAATGAGTTGGGTGCAACGCCCTTTGCGACCGCTAAAACGGACGAAAAAGGGGAGTTCCAGCTGGATGTTCCGTCAAAATCCCTCAGTAAGGTCCTCTACGTGGAAGTGCTGAGCGCAGCAGACGGCTCATCAACCATGACCTGTGATGCCGAGGTCTGCGGAACAGCTGCGGACGGAGAAGATGTTGATGGAGACGGCGCTATAGGCTTTGGCGAAACGCTGCGGCTTTCGTCA
>DJFO01000096.1:5382-14412 GCA_002432555.1 Marinagarivorans sp. UBA5870 | reverse complement strand
GCCGCTCTTTCTCAATTGCTGGCGATGGATATCACTCAGATAATTGAAGAAAACTACCAGGGTGACGCCGACCCAGCCGTTGTCGAGTACAGCCTCTACAGTGCCGCCGTGGCCGGTTATGCCCATAAACACCAAGTCGACGTGGCGACAGCGATCAGCAAGATCGCAGCGGAGCTGTACCATGAAGATGGTACCGTCAATCGCTCGCTGGTATTGGACCTGTTGCAATTCGCCCACCGAGAAGCCAACCGAATTGTGCGTGGCAATGACAATCTGCACCGCCTGATTGCCCAAATTAAATTGCTGATCGAACGTTACGAGTGTCATCCCCTGGACGAGGCGTGCGGACCTATAGATCCGCCGGTACCGCCCACTCCCCCCGATACAGAATTGGCCAAAGTGAAGGGCCTGGTGGCGGATTTCCGTTCTTGGGTACGCCAATTGACCCTGCAAAACGATCCCGCTTTGAGCAACTTCCAAAGCCGCATGAAGCTTGTGGGCAAGGTTTGGGAGGATGACGTTAAGGTACTCGCATCCGCACTCAACGACGTGCTGCCCGGCATAGCCCAAACCCTTTCACCCACCTACGCGTTTTGCTATTACTGCCCCGAAGGCGACACCATGTTCTTTGCCGCGGCAGCCGAAAAAGAGCTGACCATTGGCGATTTGCATTACCGACTGTCCAGTGACGGTACCTTGGATATCGAGGGAAACATCCGTGACGTTAACGTGGATATGGAATTGCATCTGCCCGCTCCGGAAGATTGGAATACCCACCATGGAGTCGAAATAGTCGCCGGCCGTCTGTCGCGCAACAATATGGATTTGGTCATAGGTAAAGGCAGCGTGATTACCGCTGGATTCGACGAAGGCGTAGTCTTCGCCGATCTGGTCACGTCCATAGTGAACGGCGCCACTCCCGTCGCGACCGAAGTTACCGCGCAGCTGAACTTTGTGGTGGAGGCGGAGTACGGAATCGCACCTGGCGGATTGGTCGATTTCGAAAGCGGCGGTTCCCTGCCCGAGTGGCTCGACCTTGGCGATTGGCAGGTTACCGACGCCAAAGCCGAGAACGGCCAATACTCCCTGCAATCGGCTCCCATCGGCAACAATGCCGTCACTCGCGCCCAAGCCGACATAGAAACTCTTGGAGGATATCTCTCCTTCAGTTATGCGGTGGAATCCGAAGCCAGCTACGATTTTCTCAACGTCTATGTGGATGGCGAGCGAGTGCTCTCGGCGAGCGGTTTTCAACCCGGCTTCAAAACCACTCAAATCTTCCTTGCACCCGGCGCGCACACCGTCGTGTGGGAGTACCAAAAGGACGCATCGGTCGGCCACAACAAGGACGCGGTCTGGATCGACAACATCCATTTCCCGGCCCTCGTTGGCGCGGGTGAACCTCAATTGGTTTCCCACAATATTCTCGAAGGTGAAATGTCGGTTACCGCGTACAAATTGGATGAACCCTGGCAGTTCACCTCGCAGCTCTATCTGCCCGGCGATATCCAATTCAGTGCCGTGTTTTCCAATAATTTTCTAGCTGTCGATGAGATCGGTGAGGACGAGATCACCCTCAACTTTGCCGCGAACATCAGCAACGCTGCCGACTTTGAACCGCCGCAGCCCTATGAAGAAGGTACCTTGGCCCGGTTGGGAAATTACACCGTCACCCCTGAGTTGTTTACCTATAATCTGCAAAACTGGTCGATCCGGATCACGCCGGTGGGTGGACAGAGCTACCTGTATCAAGTGTTCCGCGCCGGTGAAGAAGAACCGTTCCAGTCAGAAGTGCGAACCTCCAACAAAACGACTATGAAGGATGTCGCTGGCGAATTGATTTCTAACTCGGGTATCGGCTTTGACGTGGTGGTGCCAAATGAAGGTCTGTATATCACTACCCTGCTAAAATCATCACCCTGGGGCATTTACAAAGACAGTCGCTTCAGTGCAACCGGTGGCGATATCTACGGTTACCTGGTAGAACCGTTCGATCCAACCGAGACCGAAGATCAATTTCTTCGAATCGCGGTCGCTTTCGAAATGGGCGTGAAACCCTACGACCTGCCTGAAGTCGTCTTTGGTAGCCACTTTACCCGTGATACCTTAAACGAAGGCACTTTCGACTTTTACTTGATCGTCGAAAATCAGCGGTTCAACTTCAACACCAGCTATTGGTACAACCTGATCCAATTCGGCAATGACGAAGCTTCGGTCGATCTCAAGTCGCCCAAGCTGACGGTCGAAAATCAGAACGGTGTGAAATTGATGTTGGCCCTGGCGGATGTTGAAGATGCCACCGGCGAGAAGCCGGAGCGGGTGCTTGAGGGGCAGCTGGTTTACAACGAAAAAGTGTACGCCACTATCAAGCGGGTCAAAGGAATCACTGCGATCGAATACGTCGATGGTACGGGCGAGTCCATCGAATAAACCGAGCGCGTGAAAACTCGAAAAGGCGGCCTAGGCCGCCTTTTTTATTCAGCTGAAGTATTACACTGATTTTTTCTGTTGGGGCCTGTTTTGAAAAGAACGATTTCCTTCACTGCCGGCTTGGTCGGCCTTGGATTTTCCATATGCGCGGCCGGTGATGCCCAGCGATTCGGCGGCGGCATCAGCGTGACTTCAATTAATTACAGCGAACCCGTATCGATCAAAGCGAATTTTGACGATTGGGAAACGGATGCCTTTAAACCGGGGAATCAACTCTACGCCAAACAGGTGGCGCGGGCCGGCGTGAGCTACGGTAACCTTGAAGTCGGCTACAGCAAACATCTGTACTACTATCTCAATTTCTCGGCTGACACGGCGTTGTTGCATTATCTGGAACGCAATCGGCGGCTCGCGCAAAATAAAGATCGGCTCAACCTTTACCTCAACGCCAATAATGCTGAGGGCGAAGGCGTGTATCTCGGCTATAAGCTGAAGTGGAGAAACTTCGAGGTGGGGGCCAAGTTGACCTACCTGTCGCTGCAGGACCTCTATTACGGCGAAGCCTCTGGGGTTTTTGATCCTGCACCATCACTCGCTAACAGCACCCAGATTTCGATCGACTATGCCTATCCAGAAGACCGGCTTTTCGAACGCCCGGTCGAGCCGCCGGAAGGTAATGGTGTAACTTTGGATTTACATCTGCAGTACCAGTGGGGCGAGCATTATTTTGCCGCCGACATAGGCGAGGCTGCATCGGACCTCTATTGGAACACGGCGCCGGGCAGTCGCGTCGAAGGTAATCTCAACGATCTGTCGATCAGTGAGGACGCGGCAGTTCGGTTCAGCCACTTTCGCACGCGCTTCCATCAGCGACTACCTGTTCATACGGAGGTCCAATATCGTTACACCCTGCTGCCACAGCTCAGCGCCGGTCTCGAGTTTCAGCAGCTGGATGACAAGCGCTGGGGCAAGCTCGCCGCGCATTGGCGGTTTGGAGAAAACTGGGTGACTTCACTCAAGTGGGCCCCCGCAGATAGCGTATGGGGCTTAAGGCTGCAGCATCCGTATTTGCTGTTGGACCTGGAAACCGACAGCGCGGACTATAAAAAAAGCCATTACTTGAAATTATTGCTCGGGCTGCGAGTTGAAATCTGAAAGAAAAAAAGCAAACATCCTTGTCTGCATCGAATTCAGCGGCCAACTCCGGCCACCTAAGCGGGTTTGGTCGTGGCGCGGCAAAATGAGCGACGCTTATTGCGCGGACACGGCTGTAATAAATGTGGCGAAAAATCGAAAACCCGGCTGGATTTCCTTCGGTGGCTTTAGCTAAGCGAGTGGGCGGGTGGACCGCGTATGCTGTAGGGCGTGGTCGCGTGTTGTTGCGGGCTTGGCGCGCGTTGGCCAAGCAAAGTGACGCAGGCAGTCTTGAAAATAATTTCCCGCAGTGGGGAAAAATCGGAGTCTTCGGCTTCGATATCGACTCCATCGCCAGGCGGGAGGGCTTGGCGCTGATCGACCTGCCCGATCTCATTGCGTTCAGGTTTTTCTATATCGGGGATCGGTGAATTCGCCAATCCTCCACCGGCAAGCTGCAACTGGCTGCCCTGAACCGGGGCAGTATTCTGCTCGACACTGATTTGGCCGGTCAGTAGAACCAGCAAAAAAGTCAAAAGCAGAATGCGCTTCATGAAAATCCCGTTGCAGAATGCTAGAGGTCTGAGTAGAACAACGGCCGTATCATACACCTTCGTTCCGGCGGGTAAATTAAATTTTGCTCGCGGCCCTACACGACCGGCGCTGACTGCGGCGATCCTCAAAAATCGACTCGCGGCAGGATACGCAGCCCAATCGCTCGGCTGCGGCGCCGGCCCAATACTGTCAGGTTTTGACTTTGTCCTCCGGGTGATTGATCTGAGTGGAAAGGTCCGCGGTCTGTTTGTCCTGTGCTAGAGGCTGTAGAGGTTCTGTCGGTTCCCGTTTATCCATTTGCATCTGCACGCGATTGCGCGGCAGTGCGCCGGGATGTTCTTTCTGCAACCACAAAATCATTTTTTCGCGCACCTCGCAGCGCAGATCCCACGCGGTGGGGCTATTTTTAGCGCTCATGAGCGCGCGCAGTTCCATGGTGTCCTTGCCGGTTTCGATGATCTGAAGGACCTGCACTTTACCGTCCCAGAGTTTGGATTCCGCCAAAAATTCCTTTAATTTTTCCCGCATCTCAGCAATGGGGGCCGTGTAGTCGGTAAACCAGGATACGGTCCCTATTATTTCGGCGCTTTCGCGTGTCCAGTTTTGAAAGGGTTTCTCGATAAATTGGCTTAGAGGGACGATCAGCCGGCGCCAATCCCAAAGCTTGACCACCACATAGGTCGCGGTAATTTCCTCGATCCAACCCCACTCCCCCTCTATGACCACGGCGTCCTCTATACGGATTGGCTGCGTCAAGGCGATTTGAATACCGGCAAGCAGATTGGAAAGAACCGGGCGCGCCGCGAAGCCCACGACAATACCCGCGACACCCGCGGAGGCGAACATAGAAACTCCGATACTGCGAGCCCCCGGAAAAGTCATGAGCATAGCGGCGATCGTGACCAGAAAGATGACCATGGAGAGGGCCTGCCGCAGCACCCGCAGGCGCGTGCGCATTTTACGCGCCTCTAAATTGTTCTCGACATCGATACGGTGGCGCGAGATGGAAAATTCCGTGAGCACCGTCACCGCCATGAACGCCACCCAGCCGACCACCCCGATAATGCACAGCGTCGTGAACTGAGAGACGACGGCTTCGACGCGTTGCGGCATTTCGACCAGCGGCAAAGTGAGCTCAATCGCTATCACCACCATCCCGATACGAACGACGGTGCGGACTCGCTCTAACAGATGTTGCCAGTGCGCTTTGTCGACTCCATGTGCCAGTCGATGCAGTAGTTTAAACAGCAGCCAGTGGGCCACCAAAGCGAGCAGGATTGCGCCTATGAGAACGGCGAATCCGGCCAAGTTTTCGATGCCGACCTGCTCCGCTGCAGCGTCGACGGTTTTCATTGAGTGTGAGGTTTGGGCGTTGGCGTCTGGCATAGGGTCCTCCGGTAAAGAATGCAGAGCGGCGACGGCCGCGCGGCCGTCGATTACGCAAAAATTCGGCCACGCGCCCGCGGAAGCTTTTCGGGAGGCAGTTGAAGAACTGTGAGGCAAAAAAACATTTTTTACGCCAAATGTTTTGTAATTTTTTCGCTCCGTGTCGAAGTTGCATCGCCCCGTTGCCACGTCGCGGTAAGCCCAGTCCGAGAAAACTCAAAAGTCTCTACTCTCCGCCCGATTTGCCGCCCAAAAAATAACCGCGGGGCTTCGCCACCCGCCTTCAGCAATAAAATGTGACGTTTTTTTGACGCGATCTAACCGGTACCGCTTGAAAATGTAACCGATTACATCTAATGTCGGCTCCAGCAGCTTCCTCCCACTATTCCAATAACTTCGGAGATCACTTATGCGGCCATCCCGTGGATTTCAAAAACGCCTGCTGTCTGTCTTCATAACCAGTGCATGCGCGACGACTAACGGCGCGCTAGCTCAGGCCGGCAATTCGGTCGAGGAGGTGGTTATTGTAGGCGTGCGGGCTGCGCAAGAGCGGGCGATTGATATCAAACGCAATTCCGCGGAACTGGTCGACTCGGTCGCCGCCGAAGATATAGGTAAGCTGCCGGATACAACCATAGCCGATTCGCTCCAGCGGGTGCCGGGTATACAAATCCAGCGCTCGGGTGGTCAGGGCAGTGTCGTGAGCGTGCGCGGCATGACGCAGGTCCTGAGCACTCTCAATGGTGAGTACTACCTGCTCCCCGCCAGCATGACCACCAACGGCGTCGACTTCACCGATGTGCCGGCGAGCCTGGTAAGCAATCTCACGGTGAGCAAATCCCAGTCAGCAAAACAATTGGAAGGAGCCATAGGCGGCAGCGTCGATCTCGCGACGCCGCGCGCATTGAGCCTGGACGAAGGTTTCAGCGGCAGTACCCGGCTGCAGGCGAGCCAGGGCAGCCTGACCAACTCCACCGATCCGGAAATCAGCGGTCTCGTCGGCTGGAACTGGGATGACACTCTGGCAACCTCTCTCGCCGTCTCCTACTCCGATGCGACGCTCGCCGGCAACCGCGGCCGCCTGCGCAGTGACCGGGCCGGGGAAACCTGGGAATGTGGGGTGGGTGACTGTCAGGACCTGGACGGTAACGGTGACACAGCGGGCGATTTTTTTCACACGATGAACTGGCAGAGCCCCGAATTTTCCTCTTGGGAGTTGGAGCGCGAACGCCTGGGGATGGCGTATAACTTTAATCTCGCCGTCAGCGACGCTTTGGAATTGAACGCCGACCTTTTTTATACCGACATGGACGAAAAGGCTGCTGGCCAGTTCCTGTATTTGGGCAATCAAATCGGCGGGCGCGCCGGCTTTCATGAATATGTGCGGGTCACCGGTGACCCGGCATTCGTCCGCACCGGCGACGGCCGCCTGGGCGGTCAACCCTTTTATGCAACCGATGTTAATACCATGGTGGAAGGTTTCCGCGGCGGAGTCGTTGGCAATTATCGGGAAAGTTCGTCACTCAATACCAACGTGGAACTGGCCTTTGACAACGGCGGCGCTTTTACCGGCAGCGTGCGCTGGGTGGCCGGCGAGGCGGAGATCGATATCAACGAACTCATTCTGGCGCAGGTCACTAACAGCAAGATGGTGGTGCGCGAGCCCGGCGGCGCCCCCGTGGAGATCAACCCAGGGGCGATCAACGACGGGTTGATTTATCCGATGCGGGCAACCCTTAACGACGACCACGTGGCGGTGAACCTGGCGGATACCATGGAGGCGCGTATGGGTGACCCGGCCGCTTGGTATCTGCATTCGGGCTGGATTGAAAGCGTTGCCGCCGATGCAGATTTCGATGTATTGCGAGCGGATGGTCGTTTTAAGCTGGCCGAGGACGGCATCACTTCTGTGGATTTTGGTTGGCGTTATTCCACCCGCAGCGTGACCAATAAAAACATGTCCTTCTTTTCCCCTTCTGGGGTTCTGGACGCTGAGGGAAACGAACTTTTAAACAAGTACCATGAAGTCGGATACGCGCTGTTGCAAAGCGGCACCGAGGGGACGGCCAAGGGCATCACCTATGATCCATTGCCGGTGATCCAGATTGACGATGCGGTTTTAGGAGGCTACATCACCAACGTGACCGAGTTTGGTGATGCTCTGCAAGGATTGAATGTGGCTATTCCCATGATCGACGTGGACAAGATCGACGATCCCATAGCATTCAACGACCGGCTCTATGGCAAAGGGGAAAGGATTGTGAATCCGGACCGGTCCTATGTGGTTGCCGACTCGCGCGAGAGCGTGCATGTGCAGGTCAATTTTGAAAAATCCCTCGTCGACACTGTCAGTCTTAGCGGAAACGCTGGGGTGCGCCGGGTCACCACCGATTTGACCGTGACCCAAAACGTGACCGATCCGGGTATGTTGAACCCGCGCATACTGGCGGGCATAGACCCGGTGCACACCACCTACGTGGACCTGGGTGATAGAGTGACAAACATAACCTATAACGATTTTTTGCCCAGCGTGAATTTGAATTTCACCTTCGCGGAAGATTACAAAATTAAATTGGCCTACGATAAACGCATTTCGCTGCAGAACTTGGGTTCCCTGGGCGAGGGTACCATCACTTACTTCGGCTCCGAAGCGGAGGGCGAAAATTTTCAGCGTGTGTCATCGCGGCAAAACAACGGCGACCCCTATCTCAAGCCGTGGGAAGCCAATGTGTTCAATATCGCGGGCGAGTGGTATCCGGCCGACGGCGCCATTCTTGCGGTCGGCTATTTTAATATAGATGTTGCCAGTTTTACTTTTACCCGCAGCGAGCAGAATCCCGACCTTGCCGACAGTGACGGCATGGTGCGGCGCGGGGGTGAGGAGCGCACCATTGCCAATGGCAGCGGCGGATCGGTGGAGGGGTATGAATTTTCCTACCAGCAGAGTTTTACATTTCTGCCTGGCATACTTGCCAACACGGGTTTGACTTTTAACTACACCTATTCGCCCAGCGAAAGTCCCTCCGACCAGGTTCTCCCCTCGGGCGAGGTGGCGCCGTTTAACAATACCGCGGAAGATCAAGCCAACCTGATTCTGTGGTATCAGGACGAAAAATTCGAAGCGCGGATCGCCGCCAATTATTTGGGCGAGCAGTATCAGGGCATGAGTGCCGGCTGGATGTGGACGCCGCCGAACGGCGCCGATGGCATGCCGCGCTATCTTAAATCTACGCTCTTCGTCGACTTGACCAGCTCGTATCATCTCACCGATGACATACAGCTGACTCTGGCGGTGAATAACTTGACGGAGGAAGACAACATCACCTATACGCAGTGGAAGGATTTTGTCGACTCCTACGATATTTTCGAGCGGCGAATTACCGCCGGTATCAGCGTTCAATTTTAGCTGGGCCCTTGCTCCCGGGTGCCGTGTCAGGCACCCTTTTTTTGCGAGTTATTAATGGCCGACACTCGTATAACATCCGTGATCATAGTGGGCGGCGGCACAGCCGGTTGGATGGCGGC
>DJFO01000096.1:0-5345 GCA_002432555.1 Marinagarivorans sp. UBA5870 | reverse complement strand
GGGCATCCAGTTCGCCGGCTGGCGGGCACCCGACGCGAACTTTTTTCATCCCTTCGCCGGTTATGGGGCGCGCATCGCGCGTTTACCCTTTCAGCATTTTTGGACCAAAATGAAACGTGCGGGTAAAGCGGCCGAACTCGACCACTACTGTCTCGCGAGCCAAATGGCGCTGCAGGAGCGTTTCGCTCTGCCCAAGCCCCACAATGACGTGGAGTTATCCAGCTTTAATTATGCGTTTCATTTTGATGCCGCGCTCTTCGCTCAATACCTTGCTGATCTGGCGCAAAATCTTGGTGTGGTGCGGGTCGAAGGGCGGGTCTCCGGTGTGCAAAAAAAGCCGGACACGGGTTTCGTCCGCACCTTGCATTTGGAAAGTGGCGCAACCCTGACGGCAGATTTCTTTTTGGACTGTTCTGGCTTTCGCGGTCTGCTGATCGGTGACGCGCTCGGCGTCGACTATGAGGATTGGGGTCGGTGGTTGCCCTGCGACACAGCCGTTGCCGTGCCGTCGACGGACGCCGCGTTACCGGCGCCCTATACCTTATGCCGCGCCCGGGCCGCCGGTTGGCAATGGCGTATTCCCCTGCAGCAGCGCACCGGGAATGGATATGTTTTCGCGAGCTCGCACTTGGCTGCAGACGACGCGGTGGCGGACTTGCTCGGTAATCTGCCGGGCGAGGCATTGGCGGAACCCCAGCTGATCCGTTTCACCACGGGAATCCGCAGGCAGGCGTGGTGCAAAAACGTCTTCAGTGTCGGCCTGGCGAGCGGGTTTTTGGAACCGCTCGAATCCACCGGTATTTATATGATTCAGTCGAGTTTAGAAATTTTTCTCAAGCATTTCCCGACCGCGGATTGCAATCCGTTTCTCGCCCGGCTCGTCAACCGACAGTTGCGCGCAAGGCAGGAGCGCCTGCGCGATTTTTTGATCCTCCATTATTGGGGAAACCGTCGGCCGCAAGAGAACTTCTGGGCGGATTGCAGGAGCATGGCAGTGCCCGATTCCCTGTTGGAACGCGTCGAAACTTTTCGCTATACAGGCCGAGTTCCCCTGGACGATCTCGATTTTTTCCAGGCCAACAGTTGGCTGGCGATGTTTGCCGGATTTGAGCTCACCGCCGACTATTACCACCCTGCGGTCGATGAATTTCCCGCGGACGCGGTCGAGCGCGAACTGACCGCGATCCGCTCCAGCATTCAGGCGGCCGTTGTTAGGCTGCCGTCCCACGCGGAATTTCTCCGACGAGAGCTCGGGGTGGAGCTGGGAGTCACGGAGTAGGCGCTTCTCCGTCGGTCGAGCCCCCGGCAACAGAACCCGGTTGTCTTATTGGATTCCGCCGAGCGACGCCTGGACGGCCTGGAATTAATCCCGCGCTATCACGTCGAGCAAGGGGAATTTGTGCCGGCCGAAAGCGAGGGTCAGGGAGACGGTTTCGCCGCCCTCCACGGTCACCTTGTGTTCTAGCGGTGGACGGCGTTCACCGTCTGCAAAAAGCCCGATCAAATAGCTGCTTTCAAAAATCCGGCTGCCCGACGAGGGATTTTTCACCGTGACTATGGCCCACCGATCGCCACTTTCGCTGCTCATGGGAACCTTATTCATCACTTTAAAATCGCCGGCTTTGGGTTGAATATTATTATCGTTGGGGAATGCCAGCTGGGTTTCTTTCTCGAGGGTCTGGTCGATCATCAGCACCGTGTCCTCGGCGGCAACAAAAGGGGAAAACAACGCGAAAGCCAGGGCCAAAAAAAGAATCAGTGGTTGCATAGATACGGGATCCTTAAGTTGTGGGTCGATAGTTGAGTAGGTCGATAGTTGAGTAGGTCGATAGTTGGGTAGGTCGACAGTCGAGTGGGTCGACAGTTGAGTGGGTCAAGCGGGCGGCGCGGGTGAGGCATCGACCCGATCGCCCTCATGCGGTTTTTTCGAGCTTTACCGCCGCCGGTTTGACACCCACCTTCAGCACTTGGTTGCCGTCGAGTTCCGCTACGGTCCAAATAAGGTGACTCCATTCCACATGGTCGCCGACCACGGGCTTTCCACCTGTGCGCTGTGCCATAAAAGCGCCCAAAGTCTGGTGTTCGTCCTGGTCGCGCAGGTCGAGCCCGTAAAGTGCCGCCAGGTCCCGCAGTTCCACATCGCCCCGCAGAATAAAATCGCCAAAAAATCGCAAGTCCGGGGTGCGTTTGGGGGCGACGCTGAACAGCTTGCCCAACGCCGGCAGATCACTTTCGTGACCGACTACGCAGAGAATGTCGCCCGCCATTAACCGAGTGCTGCCGCTCGGATGCAGAAGCTGTTTCGCGCGGAACAGCGCCGCTATGCGAGTACCTTCCGGCATGTGCAATTCCCGCAGGGTCGCTCCGATGCACCATTTTTCCGCCCCGAGGCGATAGATGAAAAGCTCCCACCGACTCGTCGGGTCGACGCCAATACCGGTGCGGTG
The DNA here is from genome assembly GCA_002432555.1 of Marinagarivorans sp. UBA5870. The sequence goes on along the minus strand of DJFO01000096.1, from coordinate 2,898 downwards.
GATTGGGGAAGGTACCGACGGCACTACCACGTCCGCCCAGCGCGCGGCGAAGGTTAAAGTGGTGCCCTGGAAAAGCAGGGAAATAAGCACCACAAAAAATGCCACGTTGAAAAACAATTGAGCGTTCTCCAAGCCGGCCATCATCGGAAATACGGCCAGAATGATCGGCACGGCCCCGCGCAAGCCGACCCAGGCAATAAACGCGCGCTCGCGCCAGTTAAAGGAGAAAGGGAGCAGACCTATCAGCACCGACAGCGGACGGGCGACCCAAATCATCCACAGGGTAAGCGCCAAGGACGGCAGGGCGATCGGCAGCAATTGGCTCGGCGTTACCAGCAGACCGAGCACCAGGAACATGCCGATCTGACTCAGCCAGGCTAAACCGTCAAACATATGCAGCACGCCGTAACGATTGCGGATCGGACGATTGCCGAGCAGGACACCGCACAGGTAAATCGCAAGAATTCCACTGCCGCCGAGCGCGTGCGTTCCAGCGTAGATGAAGAGGCCGCCGGCCACGGCCAGCAACGGATAGAGTCCTTCCGCCAGTTCTATCTTGTTGATCAAGCGCAGCAGGAGCCAGCCGCCGCTCAAACCGAGCAGGCCGCCCAAACCGAATTGCTGCAAAAACTGCAGGAAAAATCGCCAGCCGAAACTGGTCTCCCCGGCCGCAATCATGTCGATCAGAGCAATCGTCAAAAACATGGCCATGGGGTCGTTGCTGCCCGATTCTATTTCCAGGGTAGAACTTACCCGCTCGTTCAAACCGCGTCCCCCGAGCAGCGAAAACACGGCCGCGGCGTCGGTGGACCCGACTATGGCCCCGATCAGCAGCCCTTGGATCCACGGCAAGTCGAAGAGTTGGACGGCGAGCAGGCCGGTTAGGCCGGCGGTGATCAGCACGCCGACCGTCGCCAAGGAGAGCGCCGGCCAAAGGGCCACCCGGAAGCTGGCCGCCCGGGTGCGCATGCCGCCATCGAGCAGGATAATCGCTAGGGCCAAGTTGCTCACCAGATAAGCTGCATGGTAGTCATCAAAGGCGATGCGGCCGATTCCATCGACCCCCGCGAGCATGCCGACCGCGAGGAAAACGACCAAAATCGGAATACCTAAACGAGAGGAAAAACTGCTGACGAGTATGCTGACGGCGACCAGCACGGCGCCGAGCAGAAGAAGATTATTGATTGTGCCTGCGTCCAAGAAAGCCCTTACGTCATCCGACAGTGGTGGATGGCGCACCCGCCGGCGCCGGAATCCTGGCCCAATTTTTTCGTCAACTCGAAAACAGCAAGGGCGCAGGCCACGGCAACGTTCATAGAGGAATTGATGCCGCGCATCGGAATATGCACGGTCTGCGCCGATTGCTCAAGCATCGGCTCGCTCAGCCCATCCTTTTCGGCACCCAGCAACAAAAGAATCTTGCATTCCGGTGGAACGATCAAAGTGCGTACATCGATGCTTTTGCGGGTCAACTCGAGTGCCACCACCCAATAACCTTGCGCTTTTAGAGCATTGACCACCGCGAGCGAGTCTGCGCTATAGGACCAGGGCACGTATTGTTCGGTGGCCCGCGCCGCTTTGCGCAGTTTGCCGTGCGGGGGTCTGACGGAGGTTCCGGTGAGGTGAATATGCTCGACGCCCAAGGCGTCCGCGAGGCGAAACAGGCTGCCGACATTTAGGGGATCGATGATGTCCTGGGCGAGCAGGCGCAGGGGAAACCGCGCGGCCGCGGGCCGGTGGTCCCGGTGTTGGAGTTGTTGTGAATCGATCATGTGCCTTCGCCGGTGCCAGCCTCAGGGGTCGAGCTTGGATTTCTGATATACCCAGTTCTGCTGCACGTTATCACACACCACCACCGCGTCGCTCAAGCGCATGCACTGGGCCAGGCTCTGGGGAAGTTCATCGTTGTAATGCGTTTGTACCCCCATGGAGCTTTTGTCCTTTTTTAAAAACTCGAACATGGTCGTCAGCCGCTCACCGAATCGATTCTTTTTCGCCTGTGCCTCCAAAAATGTGTAATAAAACTTGGTGAACGACATAGTGGCCGCGCCAAGACCTATGCCCAACATGGCTTCGATATAACGCCGGTAGGTATCCGAGAGGTAGGCCATCACTTGCGCAGTCTCTGCCGGGCCGCCGGTGTATTCGCCGAAGGTTACAGGTATGTTCGCCGCCAGCGCGTTCGGGGCGAGCCGGCTATTAGGCAGATTTCCCTGCAGGCGAAAGTCTTCGTTCGCGCACTGAATACTGGCGCCCTGCAGCTGGCAGTGCAGCAGATCGCCGGACCCGGCGAAAATGGGCGGAGCGGGTGGCGGCGCCTCCGCTCTCGCGCCGGTCGGTTTGGATCGCGCAGCGGCCGGTGCGGGCCGAGCCGCTTTGGCGGCGGGCGGTTCGCCGGTTGCTGGCGGCAATTCAATCCCCGCCTGCTGAGCGGGACGGCGCAAGAGCAGGCGTTGGGTTTTCTCTGGATTGCGGCGCAACTCTTGCAGACTCGGCAGCGGCGCTGCGGGATCGGCCGCGAGGATCTTGCAATAGGTCCGCTCCAGCGGAGTGCGCGCCTGCGGCAGACACGCATCGCCCGTTTCCTGGGCATTGGCGGCGGTACCGAGCAGGGTCAGTACCACCGAAATCGAGCAAACATGTCCCCAACGCAGCATTGCGAATTTCTCCGGTCGTTCGCAAAGATTTTAGTCCAGCGCGTACCCCGCGGGGAGGTTTCTCCGTACAATAGCCGACTTCCGCGAAAGGGGGCCCCATGGACCACGACCAGTACACCGACTTTGGCTTTCAAAAGGTGAAGGCTGGAGAGAAAGCCGGCAAAGTGGCGGAGATCTTTCAGTCCGTCGCCGGCAAGTACGATCTGATGAATGATTTGATGTCCGGCGGCGTACACCGTCT
>DJFO01000038.1:3826-4449 GCA_002432555.1 Marinagarivorans sp. UBA5870 | reverse complement strand
CTGCGCCCGTCCGCCGGCTCCGACCAGCAGGGTCTCACGGGGGAATATTTCCGCGGGGTCGATTTTGCCGGCGCACCTGTGCTGACGCGCTTGGATCCGCGAATCGCTTTCCGCTGGGACCGCGGGGCGCCGACCGATGCCCTGGTGGCGCGCGGCGAGCTGCAGAAAGACGCCGGTTTACTTGGCGATGGTTACAGCGTGCGTTGGACGGGTAGATTGCTGCCACCGGTGACCGGCGTCTACGAACTGAGTGTGAGCGCCAATGACGGCATGCGCTTGTCGATCGACGGCAAGCCGGTTATCGACGCTTGGCAGACCGCCCCGCGACTGCGCAGTCAATCTGCGACGGTGCACCTGGAAGCGGGCAAAAGCGCGGACATCAAACTCGAATATTTTGAAGANNATCCGCGATGCGGAGGTGCGGCTCGCGTGGCGGCTTCCCGGCGCCCGATCGCCGCTGGAGGAGGCCATGGTGGCGGCGGAAAAAGCCGAGGTGATCGTGTTTGTCGGCGGCCTGACTGGCGACGTCGAAGGCGAAGAAATGCAAGTGAATTATGCGGGCTTCATGGGTGGCGACCGAACCGATTTGCGCCTGCCCAAGCCGCAGCAGGATTTATTGCAAA
>DJFO01000038.1:2486-3753 GCA_002432555.1 Marinagarivorans sp. UBA5870 | reverse complement strand
GTGAGGCAAGCCCAGGGGGACGCCTGCCGGTGACGTTTTACCGGGCGGACGCCAAGCTGCCGGATTTTGAGGATTATTCCATGCAGGGACGCACTTACCGATATTACGAGGAAAAGCCGCTTTATCCCTTTGGCCACGGCCTGAGTTATGGAGCCTTTTCCTATTCCCAACTGAGCCTGGACAAAGGGGTCGCACAGGCGTCCGACGACATTTACGTCCGGCTGTTGCTGGAGAATCGCGGCAAAATGACGGCGGTGGAAGTGGTGCAGCTCTACGTGCGGCCGTTAAAGCGCGACAAGCTGGACGCACGCCATAACCTGCGCGGATTTCAAGCGGTGGAGCTGCAACCGGGGGAGACGCGGGAGGTGCGGTTTCAGTTGGTCGGCGCGCGGGATTTCAGCTATTACGATGAACAACAGCGGGCCTATAGAACCCGGCCGGGAAAGTATGAAATTCAGGTGGGTTCATCCAGTGCCGATATCCGTGTGCAGCGAAATATTGAAATTCGTTAGGATTAGGGACTCTCACAGCGAATTGCACCGGTCCTGCGCGGGCTCGTGGTGGTCAGCGCAATTCGTCAAATCGAAGACCGAATTTTTGCAAATACTGCTTGAGCCGGTGTGAGTCGTTGGCGCTCGATTTCTGCGCGCGGCTGACGTTGAACAGCCGCCGACCGGCCTCCGCCAGGCTGCGACTCTGGCGGCAGATGCTTATGACGGCAGAGAGTTGCAGCTGGTCAAATACATCCAGTTCGGCGATTTGCGCGGGCGCGAGCCAGGTTTGCAAACTCGGTCCTGTCTCCGCGGGCTGCGCAAATCCCGCCCAGGCTTGCCGCAGCCGCTCGATCTCCGCTTCAACCAGGGTCTCAGTGATGCGCCCGCCTTCGGCCAGGGTGGCCATGCGGGTTATGCTCGAATTTAAATCGCGAAAGTTGGCTCGCCAAAGCGCTTCTTCAGCGTGGGCGAAGGCGAGATATTTCTGGCGCGCCGCCTTGTTGAAATGGACCNNGGACCAAGTAACCCGCCTTGCGCGAAAAATTTTGCACTTCGTGTTCGATGTTCGGCTCTAGGTCTTCGATGCGTTCTTTCAGCGAGGGCAACTCATAAGTCCATAAGTTGATGCGTGCGAGCAGGTCCTCCCGGAAAAGGCCGTGGCGCACCTGGGCAAATAAATTTCGGTGGGTGCCGGCTATCAGCTGAAAATCACTTTTCACCGCCTGGTCCGCGCCGAAAGGCATAAAAGTTTTTTCCTCGATGGCGCGCAGCAG
>DJFO01000038.1:2303-2457 GCA_002432555.1 Marinagarivorans sp. UBA5870 | reverse complement strand
GCGCAGCGTCGCGCAGTTCACTTCCACCAGCTTGCCGCTCAATTGTCCACGCTGGTATTTCAATTCGTAGATTTTTTTGGCCAATTGAGATTTTCCCGCACCGGTGGGGCCCACGAGCAAAATCGGCGCGACGGATTTGACGGATACCTGTTCC
>DJFO01000038.1:2054-2226 GCA_002432555.1 Marinagarivorans sp. UBA5870 | reverse complement strand
ACGCGAAGCGATCTGATCGTAACGGGACAGGTCGAGATCGATCACCTGGTAAACGCCGCGCACTCCTTCCTCCCGGTCAGGTGAGGCCTGAATCAATTTGCCCGGCAAATAATGCGCCTCCGTCAATAGATAGAGGCAGATCTGGGCTACGTGGGTGCCGGTGGTGATATGC
>DJFO01000038.1:0-2021 GCA_002432555.1 Marinagarivorans sp. UBA5870 | reverse complement strand
GCTGTAAACCTGTTCGAAGTCCCAGGGATCGTCACACGCGAGGCGGTGCGGGGTTACCTGTGTGCTGGGGGAGATTTCCGCGATGTCCCGCAACGTCAACTCCAGGAGAGGAGTATCTTCCGGCAGGTACAATAAAAAAAACTCCTGGAAGCGAAGCTCTGGTTGCATCAGCAGGGCCACGCTCGGGCGCCANNCCAGCGTTTATTGCCGAGGCCGCCGTGATCGAGACGCGAGCCGAGTATGCCGATTAGCACATTGTTCATGGGGATAGAAACCTATCTTATTCGATATGTAATCCTAGATTGGGATGGTCGGATTCGGCAAGGTGCTCCCGCGGACATAGAATAATTCCTTTTAGGATCAGTTGTTTAAGGACTGGCATGCGAAGTCTGGCGAAGCTGGCAATGTCTTTGCACTTCCCTCTCTGTCTTTAAAGGAGAAACTTATGAAAATGCCATACGAAGTGCTGCATACGCCGGGGCAAGTTCCGGTTAAATCCTGGACCCGCGGAGTGCCCTTCGACGAAAATTCGAAAGCCCAGCTGAACAAAATGGCCCAGATGCCCTTCATTCATAAATGGATCGCCGTGATGCCGGACGTGCACCTGGGTAAGGGTGCGACCATCGGCAGTGTGATACCCACAGTGGGTGCCGTGATTCCCGCCGCGGTGGGTGTGGACCTCGGTTGCGGCATGATGGCGGTGAAAACCAGCTTGACGGCGGCGCAGTTGCCGGATTCTCTGGCCCGCCTGCGCAGTTTGATTGAGCAGCGTGTCCCGCACGGTAGCAGCCCCCCCCGCGGCGGCCGCGATAAAGGTTCGTGGGCCAATGCGCCGGCGGAAGTGGATACGGCGTGGGCGCCATTGCAGGAAGGTTTCGCCCGCTTGTGCGCCAAGCATCCATTTTTGAAAAACACCAACAATCGGAACCATCTGGGAACACTCGGGACGGGCAACCACTTTATCGAACTCTGCCTCGATGAAAATCAGACCGTCTGGGTGATGTTGCACAGCGGATCGCGCGGCGTCGGCAACCGTATCGGGACTCACTTTATCGAACAGGCCAAAAAAGATATGGAGCGCTGGTATATCCAGTTGCCGGAAAAGGACCTGGCCTATCTACCGGAAGGAAGCGAGCATTTTAAGAATTATGTGGAGGCGGTGGCCTGGGCCCAGGATTTTGCCAGGGTCAACCGCGAAGTGATGATGGCTAGGACCCTTGCGGCCATGCGCGAAGTACTGGGAATACCGTTTGAGTCCAATGTGGAGGCGGTGAACTGTCACCACAATTACATCAGCCGCGAACATCACTACGGCGAAGACGTCTGGGTGACCCGGAAAGGCGCTGTAAGTGCGCGCAAAGGGGAAATGGGAATTATCCCCGGCAGCATGGGCGCGCGGTCCTTCATAGTGCGCGGGCTTGGCAACGAGGAGAGTTTCTGCAGCTGCAGCCACGGTGCCGGGCGAGTCATGTCCCGCACCGAGGCCAAACGCCGGGTTTCCATGGCCGAGCATCTGCAGGCGACTGCCGGAGTCGAATGCCGCAAGGACGAGGACGTGATCGACGAAACGCCCTCTGCCTATAAGCCAATCGATAAAGTCATGGAGGCGCAGGCGGACTTAGTGGAAATTGTTTATACCTTAAAGCAGGTGTTGTGCGTGAAAGGGTAAACCAGCGTCTGCCTTTGTTCGGTCGCCAAAAGGATTTGGCGCATGCGGCCTTAGTCGCATAAGGGGTTTACCGACCGCGGAACAGGTTCGGAAAAAAAGCCCGCATCCCGCGGCCTTAGCTCACGCTCTTTATCCGCACGTCTGGCGGACGAGCGAAAAGGTGGTGGGACTCGTCTATCTGCAATGTGTGGTGGCGGAATCAAAGCGCAGAGCCAAAACGGCGCCGCTGGATTGGCGAGCAGTCAATTCATGTGAAAAAAGACATTGGCAACCGCTCTGCGATCGACAAAAAATTTCAGCGTCTTTCATCCCCCGCGGGTGAAGCTCTATTCAGTCATTCAGTCATTCAGTC
>DJFO01000419.1 GCA_002432555.1 Marinagarivorans sp. UBA5870 | reverse complement strand
TCGCCCGATTTTTGATTGGGACGAGGTGATTCGCACTGGCGGGATCGTGTATGTCGGACTTGATGCATTATCCGATGCAGAGGTGTCGCAGGCGGTTGGCAATTCGATGTTTTCCGATCTCACGTCGCGAGCCGGTGCAATCTATAAAGGCGGATTGGCCGCAGGTCTTCCCGCAGATCTTGCTGCGCAAGTGCGGAAGCGCAAAATCTGCATCCATGCCGACGAATTTAACGAGCTCGTCGGTCGGGAATTTATTCCGATGGCCAACAAAGCGGGCGGCGCTGGCTTTCAGCTTACGGTTTATACGCAAACACTGAGCGACATCAAAGCCCGGTTTGGCAACGCCGCGAAGGCTGGTCAGGTGGTCGGAAATCTCGGCAATCTGATCATGTTGCGTGTTAAAGAGCTGGAGACGGCCAAACTCTTGACCGACCAGCTGCCGCAGGTGGAGGTCAACCACCTGACCACCATGTCTGGGGCCACGGATGATGCAAATCCCGACAGCGTTATCGATTTCACGTCCTCAACTCAGCAAAGGATCACCACGCAAAGGGTTCCCATGATTTCTCCTGGGGATCTGACCCGCCTCCCCAAAGGTCACGCCTTTGCGTTGCTCGGAGGCCGACTCTATAAGCTGCGCATTCCGCAGCTGAAAGACGACGAAGATTTGCCGTCGGACATCGCGTTCATGTGTTCCGATATGGCGCCCAAACATCGCGCAGCAAATGATCTGACCTGGGCGCAGGTGCCCGACATTCGGTGGGGGGCGGCGGCATGAATCAGACCTCTACACGCGCGCGCAAGGTCACCAAGGAAAAGCGACCTGGCATTGTGCTCCGCATTTGGGACATGAGTATCGGCAACGCTTTCCAGTTTGTCGGATGGTCGATCCTCGCGGTATTTGTCTCCGTCCTGGTCGAGTGGGTCGGAATGGTGTTCTGGTGGGAGCTCGATCACTCAGAGAAAGTGTTGGTCACTGAGATCGCGTATCTAAGCCAGTTCAACCGCAATCTGATTACTGGCATTTACCCAAAAGACCTCGCTGAGCAATTTCTCCAATACTGCAGTGCGTTTGTCGAATACACAAAAATCGGATTCATTGCAGATCGGCTCCAGGAAAGCACTTGGAAACTCCTAACCGGAGTCGCGTATGGAATTCAGGCTGCGGTGAACGTTGCATTTTTATTCTGTGTGCGTCTCGCTATTTGCATCAGCGCCATCACCGGCTTTGTCATCGCCATCATCCTAGGCGTGCTCGATGGACTCACTGAACGTGAAATCCGCAAAGACTGTGGCGGAAATGAGAGCGCGCTCGTTTACCACCACTCCAAACGATTCATCGGCCCATCAATGTTTTTGGCCTTCGGGATCTATTTGACATTTCCGGTCTCGATTCATCCGCTCGTGGTTTTTCTACCAGCATTCTTCATCACGGGTTTGACGTTCTACATGACCGCAAGCCGATTCAAGAAATTTTTATAGGGACTTCCCATGTCTGAGCTGCCCTACGATTTACAACATGGCGCGGACGAGAGCGACGACGCGCCGCCAGCGACCCGAAAATCCGACCGGGTCATGACAGCGGTCATTGCGTTATTGATCCTAGGCTTTCTGGCAGCCACGTTGTTCATGCTGTATCGCTCCGTCGACACAGGACGCAGAATCACGCGTGTCGAAGCGCTGCCGGTGGATGCGCTGGCGCAATATCCAGAATTTGCCCGAAAAACAGAGTCCGAAAATCTGGAGATCCAAGTCCGGCTCTCTGCACTGGAAAAGTCGCTGACAATCAACGAAGGTCGCCTTGACCAGTCCGATGAAAANNTAACCTTGACCAGTCCGATGAAAACATAAAAACAATAAAAGCCGCGCTGGATCAAAATCGCGATCGCATGGAAGAGCTTGATAAGCGCATACGGGCGATGTCCGACACGCTTGCGGCGCAGCAAAAATCCGCATTAGAGCTGAAACGAAAAATTGCCCAGTCCAATTCAGCGTCACAAAAGCCGACACCACAGACCGATGTGCAATTGTATTCGGTTCGTTCCTTCGGTCATGTGACCGCCGTCCGCTTGACCGCGAGAACCGGTGAGGTTTCTCCGCTTCTTCGTGCCGGTGATGTCTGGAATGGCTGGCGATTCCTCCGCCTGGATGACAACCGTGCGGTCTTTCAAACCGGTGGTCGGGAGCAGGTCCTGGCGCTATGAAGAGCTATTTCATTACCGCTTCCATGTTTCTGATCGCCGCGTCGGCAGAGCCTTGTGCTGCGGACAAAGCGATGCAGCAAAACACTTCAGTCGAACAGAATGAGCTGCGTCAATTTTTCCGGGACTACGGCGAATTGAAAGGTACTGCCTGGGAAAACTGGAAGCTCACGGAAAAGGAATGGCATCGATATACCGAAATAATGGAAAAAACTCCGTTCGGCATTTGGCAGCACACAGCAACGCCATATCAAATCCTCGCGGCGTATTCGAGTTCGTTGGAGGAGCAACGACGTTATGCGCGGTTAGAAGCCATGCTCGATCAGTGGCGCGAAGACAATGCTCTGCGTTTTCAACAAATATATAACGATGAGCGCGAAGTGGTGTTTGCGCGTTACAGCGCAATCGTGCGCAATTTATCCCCGACAATTGCCAATACTGGAAGCGGCGATTCTGTAGCATTTTTTACCCATCCAGGGGAGTGCAACCCGCGCTGCGTCGCCTTGATGCAGCGTCTATTGTCGACGGGAGCGCACATTGATATTTACGTGATGGGCGCGAAGAGCGAACAGGACATTTTTTCGTGGGCAGAAGCCGCAAGCGTCCCTGTGGACCGGGTGCGTGTCGGGCAGATCACACTGAATTTTGAAAAAGGCCAGTTCAAGGAGCTCAGTGCACTGCCGGAAATGTTGGTGGAAATGCCAACTGCGTATATTCGTCGCAGTCATGGATATGAAAGGTTGGCGCTATGAACTTCGCCGCCAACGTTTATAAAGCCACTATCGCTGCTTGCACATTCAGCACAGTGCTATTTGCCCCCATAGCTCAGGCAAAAATTCCGCGCGCATACTTGATTGTGGCGGAACGCCACCAAGTGCCCGCGCCCGTGTTTTACAGCGTCGTGCTTCAAGAAAGCGGGTTAACCCGCAACGGTCGTTTTCACCCATGGCCGTGGACACTGAACGTCGACCACACACCCTATCGCTTCGACACGCGTGAGGAAGCGGAGGCGGCTCTCGTCGAATTTATCGCCGCGAATCATCGCATTGCCGTTGGACTCGGACAAATCTATCTGCCATCCCACGGGCACCGATTCCGCAACCCCGTGCGACTCCTCGATCCGCGACTGAATTTGGAATACGCGGCGCATCTTCTTGCGCTCGAATATCGGTGGACCCACCGCAATGGTTCAGCCAATTGGTGGACCGCCGCCGGGCGCTATCACGCGCCTTCCAATCCCACAGCCGCAGCCGAGTACCGCCGCCGTGTATACGATCGGTGCCGCAAGCTCGCGCTGCCCTGCGAGGCATTCGGAGAATTGATATGACATTCATGTCCTGTGTGAAACTCGGTTTAATTCTCACTTTGAGCAGTGGTCTCTTCAGCTTAGTGAATGCTGACGAAAAAAAAGCGCGTCCCATTGTGATCCGCGATTATGGCAACACCCGCCCCAGCGGCATTCCCGATATTGTCGAGCTACGCAAGCTGGCGTACCAGATGCGGGTGCCGGTCAGTGAATTGATTCAGTTTTCACCTTATAGCTTTCCTATCGCGTCTGAAAAACTGAACGTGGGCAATCTGTCTGCCCCAATCAAACATGATCGCTCCTCGATCACACCTTTCTTTATTGTTGGTGCGGATCCACATTCGATGGAATGGCTGGCGCGCAATAAGAGCTACCTGATCGAAAACAAAATTACCCGCGGACTGATCACCAATGTGTCTGACGGCAAGACATTCAAGCGATTTTCCGACGCCGCTGCACCACTGCAATTACATCCCATGATTGTGGACGAGTTGGCCGAATTGTTCGGTGTAAATGTTTACCCGATTGTCATCACTCAAACGGAGATTGCGCAATGAGGCCCATAATTTCGCGCTTTTGCGTACCGATCATCATGCTCGCGACCCTTGCCACCAGTGCCCGGGCGACCGATGCAGCCACGGAGGTGGAGCGTCAACTATTGGTGCGAATTGCCATCGAGTTGGAATATCTGAAATCACTTGCCGACAAAGCTCAGTCGGCTTCTGATCCCGCCCGCAGAATTCAGTTTGATTATGACACGCTGATTTCCGACCTGTCCGAAATTCAGGGTGCGATAGAACGACACGCCGAGAGACCGCAACGCAGTCCTCGATCAGTGACCCCATTGAAAATGTCCAATCCATGACCGGCGATTCTGTAGAGGCATTTACAACATTGTTTATGAAGCCGATTCGGCTGGCGGCGATTTTCTACCTGATGATCTTTACGCTGCTAATTGTCGCATTAATCAAGACCCTGAAAAATGGAGTCACAGAACTCCAGAACAATAGAGACGGAACATTCCAAGACACCGATTTGATTCTGACGGCGATGCGCGTGGTTTTCGTGCTTTTGCTTGTCAGCATCTTTTTCGGATTTTGAAATATCGAATAGGAACTGTTCCCATGATTCACTTGAGTGACCTGAAACGCCGACTGGTTTCAAAATACCACGCTACAAAATTTCGTGTTTTTACTACTGCGATTGCGCTTCAGACAAGCGCCTTATCATCTACCGCATTTGCGCAGGAAGATGACGCCTTCCGAATGCCGACGGCAACCATACCGGGTGTGACGGAGGATTCAAACACCGCGGACATGGTGATAAACCTTTTCAAGTATGCCGGCCTCGCGGTGATGTGGATCCTGGTCATATTAATGGGTGTCGTGCTCGTCAAAAACATTATCAAGTCTGTGAATAAAGTTCGCCGCGACGAAGAGACGAAATGGGCAGACGTACTGGGGGATATCCTGGGTAATGCTCTGGTCATGCTGATAGTTGTCGTTTTTGCCTCCTGGCTGACAACCTACCTAGCTTAAAGGGAAAACGATGGACGAGCGTCTGGCCGACAACATCAATGACGATCCTGTCGTTTTCATGGACTGCACCATGCCANNCCACAGATTTTGTGGACCGGCGCCGTCTCCACAACGATCAGCCTGGTGATTGGTTTTCTCATTGGCGTGTTGTTCGGCAGCTTCGCCATCGGTTTTGTGATCGGGATTCTGGCGTCGCTCGGGCTTTCCTGGGCCGGACTGACGTTGATCCAGAATCTCCGACACGCCAATTTTGACGGATGGCTTAATGAAAAGATGTTTTTGATCAAGCACAACCTGCTCGTCACTCTTGGCATGGAGTCCAAATTGATCCAGGGTTCTGAGCGTATGAGCNNAATGAGTGATACACGCCACGGCATTAGTTCCCGCGATTCGCATATCTGGTCATTGCGTATTGCCCTGATTCTTTCGTTTGCCATGATCGGCGCACTAATCGCCGTCATCATGAGCCGGCAAAACCAGTTTACGATCCATGTACCCCCAGATCTCTCGCAGGGTGCGCTCGTGAAGCCGGGTGAATTTCAGAAATCAAACGCCTATGTTTTTGCGCTGCATGTATGGCGCGAGCTCAATGACTGGAAAATCAGTGGAAAAAAGGACTACCCCGCGCGCATAAAAGTCTACGAGTGTTACGTCACGCCCAACTTTCATCGCTGGCTACTCGCCAACGTTGAACAGAAGGAAAAGGAAGGAGAATTGGATCGGGAACGACGCACCACACTCGTATCGCCGTTCCGCGAATCGCTGGTGACCAATCTAGGGGCGAATACGTTTTCTGTAACCCTCGATATCAATTTGATTGAGGACATCAAGGGGCGCGAAGTGAAAAATATCGCCATACGCTACCCGCTAAGGGTTGTTCCAGATACGCGTGTGTGTAACCGGTTCGGCATGTCGTTGGACGGATTCGCTGCAGAACCATCTCGAATTACATCGGAGTAACCTATGAAGCATTTTTGCCACATCTCAACCTGCGTGAAATTCGCCGTTGGCATCATGGTTATAGCAACGCTGTCGACGCGGGTTTATTCCGATACCAAAAAAGTATGGGACCAGTTGCCGATTTCGTTGCATTTACGCGTGGGCCACGAGGTGCGCATCGTTTTTCCGACCGCGGTCGATCTGCAGGTACCGGTCGGCATTGCCACTCGGTTGCAGTCGCTCGCACCCAATCCGGCGATGGTTTATTGGCGTCCTCTGGAAGCATTTGACACCGCTCGCGTGATCGCCGCATCCCTCGATGGTAAAACCATCTACGTGTTGGATCTGAGCGCCTCTGACACCGGCCTCGCCGACAACGTCGTGATCGAGGATCCGACGCGCGTTCTTGAATCGCAGTCTTCTACCGCCGAATCGACACCAGCTGCGCCCGCGCTGTCGGACCCGAGAGAGATCGTGCTCACTCGTTACGCGTCACAAACACTCTACGCGCCCAAGCGATTAATTCCGGCAAACCCAGACATCATGCCGCTCGAAGCACCCGCACTTCACATTGATTTTCCGCTTCTGCGCAGCAGCAGTGGCGAGAGTTACCGAATTGAGATCGTCGGTCAATGGATGGGGTACGAGCGTTACATCACGGCAGTGCTCGTCGCTAATTTGAGCGGGTTTTCAGTGCCAATGAACATGGAAAATGTCCGTGGCAACTTTACCCATGCGACATCTCAACATCTTTCACTGGGGCCGGTTGGCTCATTGGAGGATCGGACGACCATTTATCTCATTTCAAAAGTGCCGTTTCAGGAAGCCATCCTAGCCGATGGCTACGACTATTAATCCCGGGAGTCACACATGCGCACCAATAAAATTGTTTGGGCTGGACTGGGTGTATTGACGCTGCTGGCGGTGGTGGTTGTCGTCAACAAAAGCAACGAGCCGGCACCTGCCGAAATGGCCGCCGAAAAGACTGCAGATACAAACAAGGTCACCGTTAAAACCGTCGAGGGCGATACGGTGGTGGAAACACTTTCCCAAGTTCAAGCGCGTTATGAAGCGCAGGTTGAGGAAAATAAAAAACTGCGGGACAAAAATTCCGAGATTGAACAGCGGCTGTCCTCGCTTGAATACCAAACCGGTAACAGCAAAGGCGACAACCGAATTGATTCGGTTATGACCAAACTGGAGACGCTCGGCGGGTCATTGCAAAACCTGAGCTCCCAGGTGCAAACTCAGGCCGACCAGTTGGGTCTCGCGAAATCCAACGGCTACAGCTTTTCGGATGAAGACCTTGGATGGGACGACACCACCTCAGGTTACGCAACGTCCATTGCACGGACAGGCAACAAAGGCGAACCCGCGTATAAACGCCTGGCTGGGTATGTATCGATTCCGCCGCTGTCGAGCGCTATGCCCGATATGACCGATCCACTAAAAGCATCCGCCCAATCGGCTCTTTCGAAAAAACCCGTTGTGCCACCTGAAACCGTCACACCTCACTACACGATTCCCGCTCGCTCCACGCTGCTCGACAATGTGGCGATGACGGCGCTGATCGGCATCGTCCCCGTGGACGGAAAATTGAAAGATCCGTTCCCGGTCAAAATCATAGTAGGTAACGACAATCTCGCCACCAATGGTTTGAAAATTCCGGGCTTAAAGGGCGCGGTCTTTGAAGGCATTGCGGCAGGAAACTGGAATTTATCCTGCATTTCCGTATCGCTGACCGGTGGGACATTTACGTTTCACGACGGACGAGTACAGCACCTCAAGAATAATTCAAGCGGTGAGCGCAACGCGGTCGGCTCTCTCACGCCCATCACAGACGGTGATACGCGCAACGCAATCGGCTACATCAGCGATCGCCAAGGCGTCCCCTGTATCGCCGGTAAACGTGTGACAGACGCCCATAAACAGCTGGCAACCGTTGGGATTCTGGGCCTTACCTCGAATTATTTCGATGCGCGCTCCGAAGCAGAGATCACCCGGACATCGGATTCATCGGGAGATGGCACCGCTCGCTTAACTGGTGATGCATTGAAATTCGCCACCAATAAAAGCGTAGGTAAAAGCTTGGATGACGTCACGGAGTTCTATCTGCGCCGCAATCGCGACACCTTCGACGCGATCGTCGCGCCGCCGGGTATTTCGGTAACGCTTCATATCACCACTGACTTGCTCGTGGACTACCACTCCAACGCCCGCAAAATCGCCTATCCGCCAAGTGACCGAGGAGATTCGCATGCGAATGCCGCTCTCGATTAAACAAAATCTATTACTCGCCCTGATCATGGGCATGATGCTGTGCGCCGGCTGTTCATCATCGGTGAAAAAAGTGATGCCGAAATCCGACCATGATATGGCGAGCCTCTACGCTCAGTATTCCCNNCAAACGGGAATTGCAATTGCGCGACCAGGAATCCCTTGAACTCCGAAATGCAGCCGCCAGCAGCTTAACCGGCTTTCCGCCTCAGCCTGCACAGCTTCAGCATCTATTTCCGAAACTGCCAAACCCTGAGCTGTATATGTA
>DJFO01000011.1 GCA_002432555.1 Marinagarivorans sp. UBA5870 | reverse complement strand
CGGCCAGGGCGTGGTGATGGAGACTTTCCAAATGTCTCAGACTCGCGCCTATAAGACCGGCGGCACCATTCACATAGTGATCAACAACCAAGTCGGTTTCACCACCAGCCGGAAAGAAGATGCCCGGTCAACGGACTACTGTACCGACGTGGCGAAAATGATCGAAACTCCGATCTTTCACGTCAACGGCGACGACCCCGAAGCCGTGGTGTTCGTAACCCGCCTGGCAATGGACTACCGCAACGAATTCAAGAAAGACGTGGTCATCGATCTGGTCTGCTATCGCCGCCGCGGCCACAACGAAACGGATGAACCCTCCGCGACCCAGCCACTGATGTACAACGCAATCCGCAAGCACAAGACCACCCGCACACTGTATGCGGAGCGCCTGGTGGCGCAGGGTCAGCTGACGGAGCAGCAGGCAGAGGAGATGACCACCGAATATCGCGCGGCGCTGGATCGCGGGGAGCACGTGGCGCGCGGCCTGGTGAGTGAGCCCGACCGCACCTTGTTCGTCGACTGGACGCCCTATCTCGGCCACGGTTGGCAGACGCCCGCCGATACGGGCTTCGACCTCAAGGCGCTGCAAGAAATCGCCGAGAAAACCTGTTCCATACCCGATGGCATAGTGGTGCAGAAACAGGTCAGCAAAATTTATGAAGACCGCTCGAAAATGGCCGGCGGCGCCCTGCCCATCAATTGGGGCATGGCCGAAACCATGGCCTACGCGACCCTGCTGCAGCAGGGTCACCGGATCCGCCTCACCGGCCAGGACGTGGGCCGCGGTACTTTCTCGCACCGCCACGCGGTGATCCACAATCAGAAGAACGGCGAAGTTTATGTGCCGCTGCAAAATCTGTTCGAGGGCCAGCCGCCTTTCGCCATTTACGATTCTTATCTGTCCGAAGAAGCGGTACTGGCCTTCGAATACGGCTACGCCACTACGACCCCCAACGCCCTGGTAATTTGGGAGGCGCAATTCGGCGATTTTGCCAATGGCGCTCAGGTGGTGATCGACCAGTTCATCACCAGCGGCGAACACAAATGGGGCCGGCTGTGCGGACTGACCTTGTTGCTGCCGCACGGATACGAAGGGCAGGGGCCGGAGCACTCATCCGCGCGGCTCGAGCGTTTTTTACAGCTGTGCGCGGAACACAATATCCAGGTGTGCATCCCCACTACCCCAGCGCAGGTATTCCATATGCTGCGCCGTCAGGCGATTCGCCCCATGCGGCGCCCGCTGGTGGTGATGAGTCCGAAATGGATCCTGCGGCACAAGCTGGCCACCTCCACCCTGGAGGAGCTCGCGCATGGCAGTTTCAAAAACGTAATAGGGGACGAGACCGTGGACCCGGCGCAGGTAAAACGCGTGATCATGTGCAGCGGCAAGGTGTACTACCACCTGCTGGAGGCGCGCGAGGAGCGGCAGCAGACCGATGTGGCCCTGGTGCGCATCGAGCAGCTTTATCCTTTCCCCGAGGAAGACTTGAAGCTCGCNNGCCTGGTATTCCAGCCAGCACCGTATGAAGCGGGTGCTGGATAGGGTAAACTCTGACGCCTTTTTGCGTTACGCCGGCCGCGCGGCCTCCTCGGCCCCGGCCGCCGGCTATATGTCCACCCACGTCGAAGAACAAACCAAATTCATTAACGCGGCGCTCGATGTCACCGTTTGATGGCGCTTTGGGTATCGCCGCCCAACGTGGGCGGCGGCCAGGCAAACGAACCAGCGGCACCTGTCTTGACAACATGAGCCTTAAACAAAGGACGAAACCGGAATGACCATAGAAATTAAAGCCCCTACGTTTCCCGAATCTGTACAAGACGGTACGGTTGCCACTTGGCATAAAAAGGCCGGCGACAGAGTGAGCCGCGACGAGCTAATCGTCGATATCGAGACCGATAAGGTCGTTCTGGAAGTCGTTGCTCCGGCCGACGGGGTGCTTGCCGCTATTTTGAAAGGCGAAGGCGATACCGTATTGAGCAACGAAGTGATTGCCAAATTGACCGAAGGTGCCGGTGCCGCGTCCAGCGCCGCCGCCTCTGGTGCCGCCAGCGCAACCAGCAGTGCCTCCTCTTCCACGGGCGGCACCTCCGCCAGCAGCAGTAGCAGCGCACCTGGCCTCGTCAATCCCGCTGCGCAAAAAATCGCGAGCGAAAAGGGCATAGATCTCGCCAAAGTTTCCGGCACCGGCAAAGACGGTCGCATCACGAAAGAAGACGTGGTCAACTTCGAGAAATACGCGGCCAAAGCGCCGGCCAAGAGCGAGGCCGCCAAGTCCAACGCCGCCCCGGTGCTCGAAGGCGTGGGCCAGCGCATTGAAAAGCGCGTGCCCATGACCCGTTTGCGCGCGCGCATTGCCGAGCGCTTGTTGGATGCCAAGCAGAGCACCGCCATGCTGACCACTTTCAACGAGGTCAACATGGGCCCGGTTATGGCCCTGCGCAACCGCTATAAAGATCAATTCGAAAAAGCTCACAAAGGCACCAAGCTCGGCTTCATGGGATTTTTTGTGAAAGCCGCGGTGGAAGCCCTGCGCCGTATTCCCGCCGTCAACGCCTCTATTGACGGCAACGATATCGTCTATCACGGTTACCAGGATATAGGCGTCGCCGTATCCACGGAAAAAGGGCTGGTGGTGCCGGTGCTGCGCAATGCCGAAAATATGAGTCTCGCCGAAGTCGAAAACGGCATCCGAGATTTCGGCACCCGCGCGCGCGATGGCAAGCTCGGCATCGAAGAAATGACTGGTGGCACTTTCACCATTACCAACGGTGGTGTGTTCGGCTCACTGATGTCGACTCCAATCCTCAATCCGCCCCAGGCCGCTATTCTCGGCATGCACAAAATCCAGGAGCGTCCCATGGCGGTCAATGGCAAAGTCGAAATTCTGCCGATGATGTACCTGGCGCTGTCCTACGACCATCGTTTGATCGATGGCAAAGAGGCGGTGCAATTTCTGGTGGCGATTAAAGACATGATCGAAGATCCAGCGCGCATT
>DJFO01000261.1 GCA_002432555.1 Marinagarivorans sp. UBA5870 | reverse complement strand
TGAATCGAGAAGGTCTGGACGTAGCGCGTTGCACCGTAGAGCGACTGATGAGGCGAATGCATCTGCAAGGTGTTCGACGCGGCAAGGTCATGCGTACAACCATCCCCGACAAGGCCGCTGCGTGCCCGCAGGACAGGGTGAACAGGCAATTCAAGGCAAGCCGTCCCAATGAATTGTGGGTCTCTGATTTTACCTATGTGTCGACGTGGCAGGGATGGATGTTTGTGGCCNNGAAGAATCGTCGGCTGGAAGGTCAGCCGCTCCATGCAAACGGATTTCGTGCTGGATGCTCTGGAGCAGGCGCTTTATGAGCGGCAACCAGAAGGTAATGAAGGGTTGATTCACCATAGCGATCGCGGCTCGCAATATGTTTCCATTCGGTATACAGAACGCCTGGCTGAAGCGGGAATCGAGCCTTCGGTAGGAAGTCGAGGCGACAGCTATGACAACGCCTTGGCTGAAACCATTAATGGATTGTACAAGGCGGAATTGATCCATCGTCGTGCGCCATGGAAAACGAAAGAGTCTTTGGAGCTGGCAACGCTGCAATGGGTCCATTGGTTCAACCATCAGCGTTTGCTTGAGCCAATCGGATATATACCGCCAGCGGAAGCTGAGGCAAACTATTACGCGCAACTCGTCGAAATGGATGAGCTGGCTGTTTCAACTTAAACCAACTGGCCTCGACAAAACCCGGGGCGATTCAACTCGCAGAATCAGGCAGAGAAAGATCAAGCATCTCTGCGGTTCCGCGCACTGAGCATCGCCGCTCACCTACAGACTACGTGCGCCTGCGCTTATATAGACGAGACATCGCGTACACCTGGCCGGAGACTTTTTCAACAACATGAAGTTTTACTTGTACATCTTGGGCATTCCCAGCGTTCGCTATCCTCTTCAACCTTAAAAATCTGATGCGTTTTATCACTCGTAGTCACCAAGTGGTCCGCACCATCAACCCCGACGATGGTAAACCATCCGGCATAAGCTTTTTATCGATGTCGCGTGAGCTGCCAATCTAATGCATTTTCAAAGGTCTAACGAAGTGCCTAAGTTAATCGTCCCTGCGTTTCTTTTTTAGTTTTTTCGTCTCCGCTTCAACGTTTTTTATGCTTTTTTCCGGCGTGGGCAGGTCTTCTGGCATGGTTCCACCCAACTCTTCAATTGTCTGTCGAACTTTCCGTCCGACCTCGAAATGGGTGTTGTTTGCTTGGCGCTTGCCTTGGATATTATCTCGTCGGAGTTTTTCTTCGGCCTGGGTCGCGCGAAAAAGATTAGCAGCGAGCTCAGTCGAACCCATATGATCTAAAATCTTTTCTCGCTTCGCTAATCCCTTGCGCTTGTGAATGGCTTTTTGATCCAGCCCTCCATAGAGCCCCTGATATCCGTGATTCTGAAAAATGGCAAAGTCTAGATCTGTCAGAACCCCGGCCCGCTGCGCAGCTTCAACCAACTGTTTGTTGTGCTCTTTGAGTTCATTGCGAAGGAAAAGACGTTTTTCGTCCTCTTTGAGCTGTTGAAAGGCAGCATCGTCGGCAAGCTCCTGGCGGCGAGTTTGCACAGCGAAATAAGTTTGACCCGCGGCTACTACGGGTTTAGAGGGATCTCCGTTTTGTACGACCAGATAACATGCGTACCGCGAAAGCTTCACATCGGGCAGCGCTCGCTTCGCACCAGAGCCGATAGTGACCATTTCGAGGATATCCTCGAAATGGTTGCAAGATGATTGCCCGCTATTGTCACAAGCTTCCCTTGCCTTAGCGAGCACGGGTAAAAAATGCCGATATTCGGAATATCCGAGCGGCCTGGAAAGCGCTCTCGCAGACCAATATTCGGCGCCGCTTTCGTCAACCCGCCTGAGCTGCTCAAATGGCTGATGCTGTTCGTTCATAGACTTAACTCCTTGTCAAAAAGTGGAGCCTCTTTGGATGCTCCTTCAAAGCCTGCGACCAATGATTTCGACGATGCTCCTGTACAGCGAGCAAGATGCCCCAGCTTTAATCTGCGACATGAATGTCCGAGCAATAAAGATTTGGCGCAAAACGGGTACTTAAAAGAAATCTGCAATACGAATTTCGACCACATGGAACCCGCAAGAGGTTGGCCTCTGCCAATTCCAAAGTCAATGAAATATGCGTTGTAACATGAGATGCACCCGAGAACAATCTTTGGATTCCGTTCCTCTAGTGGCGACATTACTAAACCGACGGCACCAGCCCGTCCAGCGCCAAACAAGCCGCCACCCGCTCTACCGCCGGGTCCTCCAACCAAGGCACTACCCCCAAACACGGTGCCGGCAGGCGGAATTTTAACGTTTCAATATTTTCCTCCACCGAGACCATCGTGGGATCCACCTGATTCGCCACCCACCCGGCCAACCGCAGCCCATCTCGCACAATCGCCTCGGCAGTCAACAAAGCGTGATTGAGGCACCCCAGCCGCAAACCGACCACCAGAATGACCGGCATTTGCAGGCGCTGTGGTAGGCCACTCAAATTTTCCCGGTCGTTCAGCGGCACGCGCCAGCCGCCCGCGCCTTCCACCAGACGCAGATCGGCGCGCACGGCCAGCGCGCCGCGACAGAGACCCTCAATGCGGTCCAAACTCAGCCGGCGTTTTTCTTCAGCGGCGGCCAGGTGCGGCGCCTTGGCCGCGGCGAGGGCAAAAGGATTGATCTGGTCATAGGGCAATTTGACGCTGCCGTATTGCATCAGCAGCAGCGCATCTTCATTGCGCAGGCCCTCCGCCGTAAGCGTGCAACCGGCGGCGACGGGCTTTAGCCCGTAAGCTTTCAGCCCGCGCTGCTGCGCCCTATGCAACAAGGCGGCGGTTACCAGGGTTTTTCCCACGCCCGTGTCGGTACCGGTGATAAAAATATTTTGCGAATTCATCGATGCCTTTCTCTAGGAAAAACTTTCTCTCGGAAAAAATCGTTGCGCATCGCCGACAAAAGCTCACTCTTTTTTGCGTGCGTGCACCAGCAGCACGTCATAGGTCGCGGGCAACTTACCATCAGTAGTGCGAAATATTTCGTAGGCGCGCTCGAGCTTGCGCAGTTCGCGCACCTTCGTCAGGCCGGGCTTTTGGGCGGCATTCATGTTGTGGGCGCCGATGGCTTTCAAACCCTTGAGCAGCGGCATCAGCTGCGCGTATTCGGCGACCAGGGAATATTGTTCCAGCGCGCTCAGTTGCAGGCCGGCGTCCGCCAGCTGTGTGCGCACCTGCCGTGGCGTCAAAAAATAATTGACGTGCGTATAACGGTCGACCTGGCGCCAGGCGGTTTTTAATTCGGCGAGCGTGCCGGGGCCGAGGGTGGAAAATATCAGACTGCCGCCCGGCCGCAACACACGCTGCGCCTCCAGGGCCACCTGCGTGAGGTCGCGGCACCACTGCAGCGTGAGACTGGAGACGATTCCGTCGAGGCAGCTGTCGGCGAAGGGTAAAAATTCCGCGTCGGCAACAAGCACCGGCCGCGCCAATTTAACGCGTGCCTGTCGGGCCATGGGCAGCGCGAGATCGGCGAGGCAGAGGTCGAGCCCCGTCTGGTGGCGCTCGAGCAGCTCCGCGACAAAGCCCGTGCCGCAGCCGAGATCGAGTACCCGCGCCCCGGCCGGAAACGTCGGCGTCGCCCGCACCAGGGCATCCGCCACTTGTCGCTGTACCTGGGCATAATCATCGTAAACCGCGGCCGCAGCGCCAAAGGAGCGGGCGATCTTTTCTTTCCCGATGGCGGGCACCTCCCCCGCCGACTCGGACTGTTCAGCCAACCAGTTTTGCAGCAACCGGGCCACCCGTTGCGGATCGGCAAGATGCGGCGCGTGCCCCGTATCCTCCAGCAGTTCCACCCGGCCGCCTTCCGGCAACAGTAGCGCCAGGGGTTGAGCACAGGCGGCCGGCACCAGGGCGTCCCCCGCACCGAGCAGATGCAGCTGCGGCATCCGCAGCTGAGCCAGGGCGAGGCGATTGTCCAACGCCGCGAGCCACTCTAAACCCTGTCGCCAGGCGGATTCGGTAACCGGTGTCGGTGACGCCTGTTGTTTGAGCCGCGTGAGCAGGAATTTGCGCTGGGGATCGCCCATGGCTTGCAGCGCGCAGAAACGATTCCACGTGGGCCCGGGTGCGCGGGCGAAATCGGTGAGGAAGGTGGCGAAGGTCGCCGGGTCCATGGCCTGGGGCCAGGCCGGGCGGACGCTAAACACGGCGTTGGTTGCCAAGGTGACCAAGCCGCGCACTTTTGCGGGATAACGGGCGGCTAATTGCACCGCGAGCATGCCGCCGAGAGACCAACCGATTAGCAAACTCTGGTCCGGCAGGCGGGCCGCCACTTGGGTCAAAAAAGTTTCCAGCTCCGGCTGCTGTTCATTGGCGGCAGCGCCGAAGCCGGGCAGATCGATGAAAGTGTGCCGGCCGGGCAGGTGTTCACAAAGGGGCTGCCAGAGAGAGGAGTCGCTGCCCCAGCCGTGGAGAAATATTAGCTGGGGTGTCTCCGCGCGCTCCTCCCTCTCCCTCTCCCCCAGCCCCTCTCCCGCGCGCGGGAGAGGGGAGGAAGTAGCCCGAGCGGGGTGTGAGGATTCTTCGGCACTCCCGACCCTAAGCTGCTCCCCTCTCCCCCCAACGGAAGAGGGGGCCGGGGCGCCCGGCGTAGGTGAGAGAGCAAGGTTCTCCGCACCCCCGACTGTGAGCTCCCGTCTCCCACCCACGGGAGAGGGGCCGGGGGCG
>DJFO01000066.1:3194-4136 GCA_002432555.1 Marinagarivorans sp. UBA5870 | reverse complement strand
GTCGCTCAATTGGAGTTAACGTTGGGAGGGTAGTAGGCAATTGACATGCCAGGTTGGGATGGAGGCTTGGTTATGTTAACAACCCTGACCCGACACAGAATTTACGCGGGACGGGGCCGCCGTAACCCGAGTCGCGTGGCGCCCGAGACGCCAAATGTGCGCACTATTCTGTAATTTTGGACGGCGTCACTTGTAAATCATGCAGGACTGGCAAAAATCCGGCAGCGGACCACAGGGGGCTTTGAGAAAATTAATGGAGTAGAGGTGCGGGAGAATGGTGCGGCTGCACCCCAGCCGCTCCTAGCGCCACAGAATTCACAATCGGCGCAGTGGCTCCGCCGCGCTCCTCTCGTCGGGTTCCTGCTTCAAGTCAAACCCCTGCCCCGCGAGCAACTACCGGCCGGATTGGCATGGGTTAAGCATAGACTTCTGCACCGGGAGCATCTCACTCTCTCGCTAACTACAAATCAAATCAGGAGATGAATATGTTAAAGGCAAAAATCTTGGCGGTAATGTTGGTATTGGGTGGCGCTTTGGTGGGCTGCGATGCAAGCGACGGTCCGGCGGAGTCGGCCGGCGAGCGCGTTGATAACGCTGTCGAAAAAACCAAAGAAAATGTAGAAGACGCAGCTGAAGAAGCCGAAGACAGAGCAGAAGACGCAGCCGACTTAAACGGCCGGCACTGATACTATTCGACAAAGACAAAGGGGCAGTGGCAAGCTGCCCTTGTTTATTTTTGTGTTTCAAAGTGTAGCTTAACGCTCTATCTTATTTCTTAAGCTTTTTATTTATCGGCTGGGGGTTTCTCGTCTGCCCTCGAGCCATTTTTAAAATCGCGCTTGAAGTAAGAGAGGTATTGGAAGATGACAAAACTCATAAAAGATAGCGTAACCGCGATTTCATATTTAGCGTAGGCAACGGCTATACCTATAGCACCGGTAA
>DJFO01000066.1:0-3127 GCA_002432555.1 Marinagarivorans sp. UBA5870 | reverse complement strand
TGGCGACGAGCATAAATGCACAGGACGCAATGGCCACCAAAGGAAAAGTCCGCAGCCCCGCCCCGTGCTCCCCCTGCTCCCGGTTGAGGGCAATGGGCAGGGCGAACAGGAAAGCCAAGCCCATCTTGTAAAAATTAAAGAGAAATACCTGCAAATCGAACGTGAAATCCGGTTGCATTTTGACCCTTAAAACAATTGACTGCTCTTATCTTTTTAGTCGACTAATGGGTTAATTTCAATAAGTCATCGGGACCCTAGTCGCAGGCTGCACCGCTGGACCGGCCAATGGCACCACCCGACCACGCGGCGCCGGGTAATTCTGCAAGAAAGCTTCTTTTGCCCGAGCGAACTTCTTGTTGCGCCGATACTCGTCCGGATTGACCGTGAAGGCGATAAATTCGCCAAAAGCGGCATTCAACTGGCTCTTGAGCTTATGGATCCGCCAGGGTGTGATACTGCTGCGCTGATCCACCAGCATATCGACGTAGCGCCGACTCAGGTCTTTGATATCCACGGAGCGCAGATCACTCCACTCCTCCCGCGTCAGCACTTGCTGAAACTCTTTCACCGCCTCCTGCCATTGGCTCAAGGTGGTATTTTTTACCAGGCGCTCTTCCCAGATAACTTCGAGAAAGTAATAGAAGTGATGCAGAGAAAATCGGTTCTTTTTGCCGTTCATATAAACCTCGTCGATTCCGCTCCATGAGCAGAAACTGAAAGAGCAACGACTACGCCAAGGTTTTTAAAGGCGAAATAGGCGATAACGAATTGAGCGGTGCTTCACAAAAGGGCGGCTCATTGACCGCTGGGCTCCGCCACGCAGAAAGCAAAATGCCCGCGTTTNNGCGGAAGGTAGGCAGCGCCGAACAGATTGAGATGATTCAGCAGATGGTACAGATTGTACAAAGAAACTCGCGCGGCAGCGCCAGCTTCCAAAGGCCATTCCGTGGCGTAGGCGCGATAAAATTCTCTCGGAAATCCCCCGAAAAGTTCGGTCATGGCAAGATCGGTTTCGCGGTCACCGTAATAGCTGGCCGGATCGAAGAGGGCGATTCGTCCATCTGGACAGAAGCCGATGTTGCCGGACCATAGGTCCCCGTGCAACAGCGCGGGCGTTGGCTGATAGCCTCCGAGCAGCGTGTGGATTTTCTCTTCCAGCGGTGCCGACACGGCGCCGAGTTTCTCCCCAAATCCGCCGGCGCAGGCGCGTCGCAGCTGTGGTTCGATGCGGCACTCCCACCAGAAGTCGCACCAGCGGACGCGCGGTGAATTAACCTGCGGAGTCGCGCCGATAAAATTATCCGCCGGCCAACCGTAAGTTGGCGCTGCCAAACGGTCACCCGTGCCCTGCCGATGCAAGTTCGCCAGAGCGGTACCGAGGGCGCGCCAGGCGGTGGCGGTTCGCAGCCCGTTCAGCGGCAAAAACTCCAGCGCGAGAAAAGCGCCGGCATCGAGGGCTCCTATGGCGTAGGTCTGCGGTATCCACAGCTCCGCCTGCTGGCGCAATAGGTCGAGTGCATCGGCCTCGGCGCGGAATCGGGGGAGAGCGTCGTTGGAGCGATTGATTTTGAGGAAAACCGGCCGAGCGGCAAAGTCCGCGCGATAATTGAGATTGATGTCACCGCCGCGCACCGGCTCCAGCTGGCGCAAAGCGCCGGCACTGCCAAAAAATCCTGACAGGCCAGCGGCGATAATGCCGGTTTCGGATGGTGTCAGCATCGCCGGATAAAGGCTCCGCCGGGGGCAGCCATCTAGTGCCGTTTTTTGCCCGGCTTCGACTTGCGAGGTCCGGCGGAACGCCCTGGCTCAGCGGCATCCCCCTCCCCTCCTTGATCGACGCTTTCTTCGCTCGACTTTTTGCGGCGCCCCGATGCCGCGAGCGGTGAGAGATTCAGCTGTCGCTGACACACCCAGGTCTTTTGCAGGATACGATAAACTTCTTTCGGCATGCCTTTGGGTAAATCCACCGTACAGTGGTCGTCGTGAATTTTAATATGACCAATATAAGCGCTATCGATGCCCGCTTCGTTGGCGATAGCACCCACCAGATCACCGGGTCGCACCCCGTCCCGCCGACCCACTTCCACTCGATAAGTCTCTAAATCCGCATCCGGCACCCCGGATTCCTTACGTTTACCTTTTTTTCCCTTCGCCGGTTCGCGATCGCGGTCGCGGTCGCCGTCGCGGTCGCGCCGTGCGAAGTCCCCTTGTTCCGGTTCGCGCTGCTCCTTCAGCAACAGGGGTTCATCCCCTTGGTACAGACTGGCGAGTGCCGCGGCTATATCGAGCGGCGAATAATCCCCTTCCTCCTGCAACTGGGCGATGAGCGTGCGGTAAAAATGCCAGTCCTCCGTGCCCAAAGCCTCGTGGACCCGCTGTTTGAACCGCACCACCCGCTGTTCATTGATATCCGCCGCGGAAGGCAATTTCATCGGCGTAATGGGCTGACCGGTGGCTTTCTCGATTGAGTGCAGCATGCGCACTTCCCGTTTGGCGACAAACAAAATCGCCTCGCCGGTGCGGCCCGCGCGGCCGGTGCGGCCGATGCGGTGAACATAGGCCTCGGTGTCATGCGGAATGTCGTAATTCAGCACGTGGCTGATCCGGTCCACGTCGAGCCCGCGCGCCGCCACGTCGGTCGCCACCAGTATGTCGATCTGACCATTTTTGAGTTTTTCAATGGTGCGCTCACGCACGTTTTGCGCAATATCGCCATTGAGCGCCGCGGCGCTGTATCCGCGCGCTTCCAGTTTTTCGGCGAGCTCGACCGTGGTGGTCTTGGTACGCACGAAAATGATCATGGCATCGAAGGTTTCCACCTCGAGGATTCGCGTGATGGCATCGAGCTTATGCAGGCCACTCACCGGCCAGTATCGCTGGCGGATGGTCTCGGCGGTGGTGGTCCTCACTTCGATTTTGACGTGCTCAGGATTGTTCAGATACGTGTTTGCAACCTTGGCGATCGCCTTGGGCATGGTCGCGGANNGATAAAACCCATGCGCAGCATTTCATCCGCTTCGTCGAGGACGAAATGGCGAATATTGTCCAGCTTTAAGGTGCCTTTGCGCATGTGGTCCATCACCCGGCCGGGAGTGCCCACCACCACGTGTACACCGCGCTTGAGTGC
>DJFO01000379.1 GCA_002432555.1 Marinagarivorans sp. UBA5870 | reverse complement strand
CAGCTCGGACGCCAGGCGCACGTTTTGACCGCCGCGACCGATAGCCTGGGCGAGTCCCTCTTCCGCCACTGCCATATCCATGGAGCGGGTGTCCTCGTCCACCACGATGGACTCGATTTCGGCGGGGGACATGGCGTTGATGACATACTGGGCGGGGTTTTCGTCCCACAGGACTNNGCGCATACCGACGCAAGCGCCGACCGGATCAATGCGGCCGTCGTTGGTGGACACGGCGATTTTAGCGCGGGAACCGGGGTCGCGGGCGGCGCCGCGCAGGGTGATGACTTCCTCGGCAATTTCCGGGACTTCAATTTTAAAAAGTTCGATCAGCATCTGCGGACAGGCGCGGCTCAAGTACAGCTGCGGTCCGCGGGCCTCCGGGCGCACGTCGAGTAAAACGGCGCGCACGCGGTCGTTCATGCGGAAGATTTCGCGCCCGACCAGCTCTTCGCGCGGCAGAAGACCTTCGGCGTTATTGCCCAGATCGACGATGATGTTGTCGCGCGTGACTTTTTTAACGGTGCCGGAAACCAGTTCGCCCACTCGGTCGCGATACTCGTTAACGATCTGGGCGCGCTCCGCTTCGCGGACTTTTTGCACTATTACTTGTTTGGCAGTTTGGGCGGCGATGCGGCCGAATTCGACGTTTTCCACGATTTCAACGTGGGTGTCGCCTACTTTCAAATTGGGATCCAGCTCGTGCGCCTCTTCGGTGGTCAGCTGAGTGCCCAACTCGGCCACAGTATCGTCACTCACCACCAACCAACGCCGTTCCGTAATGTATTCACCGGTGCGGCGATCGATTTTCACCGCTATATCCGATTCTTCTTCGTAGCGCTTTTTGGTTGCGGTCGCCAGGGCGAGTTCGATCGCTTGGAATATCACTTCCCGGTCCACGCCTTTTTCATTGGAAACGGCGTCCGCCACCAGCAAAATTTCTTTCTTCATGAAGATGCCTCTGCACTACACCTTAAAATTGAGGGACTATATTTGCCTTATCGATCAGTTCGTAAGGCAGTACGTATTCTTCGTTGTCCACTTCGAGCACGATTTCTTCGTTCTCGATTCCCTTCAACAATCCGGAGAACCTGCGTCGGCCCTCAAAAGGCTGACGCAACCGCACGGCCACATGCTCGCCCACACTCGCAACAAATTGGCTGAGCTTGAACAGCGGCCGGTCCATGCCCGGCGATGACACCTCGAGGGTGTACTCCACATGGATCGGATCTTCGACGTCGAGCACACTGCTGACTTGGCGGCTGACGCGTTCGCAATCCTCGACGCCTATGCCTTCCGCCTTGTCGATATACACTCGCAACAAAGCGCGGCGGCCCTGGGTTTGGTATTCAATACCCCAGAGGTCACAACCCAAAGCAGCCACCACGGGATCGAGCAAATCTGTCAAACGCTCCTGGATAGAAGACATAAATATACCGCTGCACAAACAAAAAATGGGCCTATAGCCCATTCAATACTTAACCGCGGAGCGCGCTTCGCGCCAGACTTCGCGATTAGGACATGTCCAGTAACTTGCGCCCCAGATAGCAAAAAGCCCCTAAGAGGGGCACCGTATCCAACTAATGGGTGACGCTGCCGACCGCAACGCGTTGCTCGAGGTGCTGCGCTAGCGCAATCACCCGGCCGGTAATAGGGTGGCGATTTTAAGTACTATGGGGTGTTGCGTCAAGGTGCGGAGCGTCGGGCGCTCGGATTTACTTACCCCTCGGTCCGCGCGCAACTTCCAGTACATGGATTGCAGTAGATGGATTGTCTTGCAGTACATGGATTGTCTTGCGGAAGCAATCTTTATTCAGCCGCTTTTCGGTGATGCCATTCTTGCAATGCCTCCACGAGGGTGGCCTGAAGCAAGCGACATCCGCTGGTCCCGTCGGTACGCAGCGTATTCAACGGAACGGCTGCCTCGCTGGAAGATCGCTGAGCTAAAATAAAATCCCGGTCACCCTCGCGAATCGCACCTTTGACCTCTGCCACCGTCGGATCTCCGTCCCCCGGCAGCGCAACAAACCCTAGCCAGCCGATATGAATCTCGGCTATATCGCCCTCTGATCCGGGATTGACAACAATGCGGCGCATCTTCTTTCCCACTGGCAAACTTTCTGCCGCCTTCGTTACCACGGCATCCAAAGAACAGCCTGATCGATTGAGAGTGCCCTGGATTTCCTTCGCAATGCCTTCGTCAATTGAGACGCCTATGGCAACCCCCATAGGGCCCATGCTGCCTGAAAGCATCATACCGGCGGCGGCACCTTTGCCGCTGAAGCGAATACGCTCAGGATCCTCAAACGTCAAGGAATAAGGTAGTGGCTCGCTGATCGGAGTACGACTGCAAGCAGCCAAAAGTAACCAGCAACAGAGTAACATTCTCGCGTTCAACACTATGCTCCTATTCGTCCTTACCTATTCGCCCTTACCTATTCGCCCTTAAAAGGTCCATTGCCAGAGAGCGGTGCCCTCGCCTGCGCCCTATCCTATACTCCGCGGCGCAAAATCTGCGAGGGATGCCTGTCAATCATAAGCCTCGATTCGAAGAAAAAAATCCGGGATCACAAGAAGAAACTGGGGCCATAAAAAAACGGTCACAGCAAAAGCCCGCAGGATCCGTTTTGCGGAGTTTACAAAAACAACCCCACCTGCGGTGCAGCGGTGAGCAGCAGAGCGCCGCCGATAATGCTGGTTGCCACCAATAGGCGCAGGCTACCGGCCACTAAACCGTCGGCGGTTTGGAACCTGTCCCAAAGCCCAAGGCGTGTTTGCAAGGCCCGCTCCTCACCGGGTGTAAGAGTAGGATAATCGTCGGGTATCTGGGCGGGTGCGGGAGCCGAATCGCTCGCCTCACCTTGACTAACCCAAAGGGCTATTTGGCCTTCGGTCAGGAGCAACTGTTCCAGACTCAGCTGGCGTAGCGCATTCAGCCAACCCATGGTCGAGCTGATCCAGCTGTCGACGGCATTCAGCCAATGGCTGATATTCTCCGGGGTGGGAGATACAAAACCGAACTCCCCCAGAGTGTCGCTCCAACTCTTGATCTCCAGTTTCTGCAGCAGAGATTCAGGCAACCGCACCTCCGGCGCCACCCGGTAGATAGCCGCCAGCGCGTCGAACACCTCGCTGCCGGCCGCAACCAACCGCTTGATCTCCCGCTTGCTGACGTTGCGGTCGGCAGTGACCACCGCATAGGTATTGTTGAGCAGGGCGCGGCTGTCGGCCAAGTTGGCCTGCTGATGCTCGGCATAGTGCACCAGCGCCAGCAGACCATCCAGGTACTTGTCCCAACCTTTACCCAATTGCATTGCGGCTATGCGGTGAGCGCTGCGGCACTGCTGATCGTGGCGAAATACCTGCTGCTGTGCCGCCGCGCATTCTTCGTTGAGGATTTCGATCTGTGTCGGCAGCTCGCGTTTACTCACCTCTCTGCCACGAAAGCGAATAATCCCGTCGGGCGGAGTGTAAATACCATCGCGTAAAGCAGTTAACAGGCCGCGTTCTTTTTCGAGTTTGCGCAGACTATCCAGTTTGCCTGACAGCTCTTCAGGGTAAAGCGTGGCCAAAGTATCAATGACGGAATTAATGTTCACGTCATAGAGCTGACCCGGCCTACTCGCGTGCCGCACAAAGGAGCGCCCGAGATAGGCGCCGCGATAACGGCTTTGGATGGCAAATACATCCTTCGAGGCTTTACCCTGGTTGACCTGCTCGCTGAGAAAACTCTGAGCGCTGGGCAAAATATCTGAACTCATGGGCAAGCACAGCCTTTAATTCACTGAGCGTGAGGGCGTTGACCAGCGGCAGGCCGATCTCCAGATTTTTCTTGGACGGGAAAATAAAATTTAACAAAGACAAATCGTAAAATACGCAGGCATTGACACGCGGCGAGAGAAATACCCGGTGCGGACGCGGTGCGCCGGTTTCATCCGCAAGCCGATTTAGAAACGCGATCAACTGTGGCTCGGTTTGCGGGTTAAGCTCGTATTCCTCGGCTGTGCTGCCTTTTTTCACAAACAGCAGTGCTTTTATCATGAATATCGACAAGAACCCGGAGCTGAGGGCGAGCACCCAAAGAAAAATGTTGTGTTCGGAAGTGGCGAGCTCGATCAGCCGATAGGCCGACCAGGCAAACCAGCCGGTCAAAGCAAAATAGACCACCACAAAACCAATCAGACCAAGGGCTGCCAAGGCCGCCTGGCGTTTATGCGCGGGGCTGGGTTTGGTGAAATCGGCAGGAATGTTCGCCGGAGTGGTCGGGTAGATGTGCTCCATAAAAAATTCCTCAGGTGCATGAAGAAGGGCAGCTGGGGTCCATTGCCTGGTGCGCACTGCCTCGATGAGTGTAGAAGAGTTTAGCGGTCCGGCCGAAACTGCAAGCTTCGGCTCAAAAAAAAATCGATCGCTGCTGAGCAATAAGTTATCGAACTGCTTTAACAGCATGAATAAAGGTATATGGAGATCACCCGCAGACATGAAACCTGGTAAAATCTGCGCGCATTTGACGGTTCACCAACAACAGGGAAATAGTATGCAAAAACAAAAAGTGATTTCAGCGGCTCTATCGTTCTTCATCGCGGCTCAAGTCCAGGCTCAACCGGCGACCACCGGCGACTCTCTCTCCGAACGCACCTTCACCTGCACCAACCAATCCAATACCCGCACGGTGAAAATCCTCTATCCCAACGGCACGCCCCTCCCCTGCCAGGTCACCTACGACAAAACCCAGGAAGGCGGCGAGGTTCAGGTATTGTGGCAGGCGGGGACGGAAGAAGGGTTTTGTGAAG